>CAZJOE010000091.1:0-7200 GCA_964547555.1 uncultured Elusimicrobia bacterium
ATGGAAGTGGACTCTGAGGGGATCCTGCCGCGATAAAAACCTTGGCTTCCACGGTGGCCAATGAAGCCCGCAATGTCGGCCAACGACCGGGAATCAAGACGTACGCCTGATCATTTCCTGAAACGCCCGTTTTATCGCTGTTGATCCACATCTGTTGTCTCCAATAACTGGGGACGATCCCCTTATTTGTGTCAGCGACAGGGAAAATATTTTCCGAAAACCAGTTGACCAAGTTGAGATGGGCCAAGGTCTCTTTTCTTTTTAATTCTGGATTGGAATATTTTTCCAAGTTGTTTTCTTCCAAGACGACCCGCATGTCTCGTAAAAGATAAAGCGCATTTAAATTACTTTCTAAATCAAAATTGTCGATTTCCGGAGTGAGACTCACCCCGATGAGAGGGAAGTTGATGATATTTCGAGGAATATACTCAGAAATTCCTCCGGCGATGTGAATCATTTTATGGATTGCCGAAATCTGCTGAAGACCCTCTTCCGAAGAAGAATTAACTTTAAGATCCCGCAGTAGAGATTGTTCCAATTCATTCCGCGCAGAGGTCACTGCCGCCGGATTAGCCAGAATTTTGTTTTTCATTAAACGAATTGATTCTGTTATTTTGGATTCCTCGAGGAACAACGACCTCTCTTGGAAAGGAGTTAATACGACGGAATGGCCGAATTTGATTCCCTTCCAAATATTAATCCACTTTTTCGCCAAGGCTTCAGGAGATTCGGTGCTTTCCAGGAAATCGTTCTTGGGAATAAATTCTAATACACGCTCGGATAACTCTAAGGCCAATCTCAGATAATCTGATTTGCCGGTTTTGTTGGCCAAGGCCAAGGCGGCTCGCGCGATGGCGACGTTGGCTGCCGCGGTAGGTTTGGATCGAGCGGGAAGATTTCCTTCATCCCAGTAGCTATATCCATAGCCATTGTCGGCTTGATATCCCGACATAACGGGGACTTGTCCATGGTGAGTAGCGCGATCAAAAAATGAAATTATCTTTTCGGCCGTTTCAATCTCATTTTCTTTGATAAGGGTTTGAACAATTTCCGATATCTCTGCAGATTCAACAAACAGCGCTTTCGGTGTCCCGGGTCGCAGAATAGGAAGGCCGGTTGCTTTATTTTTCTCAACCGATTCTTTTATCGAAGAAATCAATTTAGATTGAAGTGCCGTCCGATCAATGGGACGATCCGGGGCGGGGGGAATCGGCAGCGGGATATTTTCCCAATTAAAAGGTAAATCTAACGGCGCCCGTCGAACCAGATCGTCCACCGCGAACGAATCATATGTCTTTCTTGTGATAAATCTTTCAGGATCGCCAATCTCATCAGAATAAGTTTCGGACAGTTTTAATCCGGGAATTAAATTATTTAAAGATGGAATAAATTTATATCGAAGAACACCATTCACAATATTGGCATTGGCGTTTGGAAAGGTTGCATTCGGATCAAACAGCCCGAAAGGAAGATACAGCACGGAAGGTTTGGTATTAAAGCCTTCATAGGGACGGAACGAAAATGAAATGGGATGGTCCACATTGGCGACCTGAACCTCGAGCCGACCGTCCGTAAATTCATACGTCCTATTAATTCGGTTAACTTCACCCGCAAATGCGAATTGACTATAAGCGGGAATTCTTAGGAAGGGAGACAAACTTTCGGAAAAATGGATCCGGAGTTGGTCATAGGTATCTTTATTCCGTATCCAAAAAGTTCGGGAGATCGGCAATCCACGATCATAGACTGTCACATCTGTGGCCGTTCCTTTTCCCCTAGAAACCGTTACAAAACCATTGCCCTCATCCACAATGCGAGGAGTTACTTCAGGAATTTTAGAATTCAGCTCTCCCACTGGGAAAAATTCATTTTGACCGGTTTTGGTCCATACCCATTCCTTCTTATTTTGCGAGTGTCGCAATCGCTCGACAGGCGAGAATTTTAATGTGCCGCCTGAGACTAGTTTCAAAGATAATTCAGAAACTTCGATACCCTTCTCTTCCAACCAACGAATGGGAAGCGCCAAGGTGCGGGGCTCATCTCCAATCGGGAAAAGAGGGGAATCTCCTTTCAGTGAGCGAATCGTTAGGATTTTAAATTTCTTTATTCCCTCTTTTTTGAGAACAATGGGATCGCTAAATTCAGGTACCCAAATTCCACCGGATTTGGAATCTGCGGGATTTATGGAAAGAAGAGTACGATGTCCGGATCGATCCGATGCTTCCAACACCAGGCTGTCGGCATTATTTCCTTGGGCAAAAAGGAAGAAAAAGTCGGAATCAGTATTCTTCGCATTATCAGAGGGGTTCCATGAAAGCGGAAGAGTTTCGCCTTTACGAATTTCAACAAACGCATGTCCATCGAGCTGGGGGGTAAAGGTAACGCGCTCCACGGGAGCGACCTCTTTATTTAAGTTCTGAGATTGAACCCACATTCGTCCCGCTTGGTCATAGTAGCTCTGAATGGATTCTGAAAGAGCATTTCCAACCATGGCCGGAGGAGATTCCAACACTTCTCTCAACGCGATGTCGTCTGGGAGGTCCGGATAAAAATCTTTTGCCGACGTTTTATTTTTTGTTGTCGAGACAAGAGAAGGGATCAACCCAGGAATTTTCGGATTGCCATCGCTTCTGGAAGACTTTGACGCGGCGGGTTCATATCCGGAAGGAATCACATCATAAAGAACAGATTGTTTGTTCGACCAATCATATAAATCTGGATCAAAAGCTCCGCGTTGATTAAAGACGACACCATTAAATTTCCCGCGAAGCGTTTCGTGCCCCAATGAATCATACCAGTGATCAATCTCATCAATACTTCCGCCTGGATATTCTTTGACATGGGTCAGGACTCTTTTGAGATGGGGCTCAAAGGCTCGACCCAAAGTAATCATGTGAGAAATGCCGTATTTTCTCCCTTGAGAATCTATATCAAAGGAAGTTCTACCCAGTTCTCTCGCTCGGACCGTTGAGACATCTCTTCCTGATTTATTTAAGGCATGGGAAAATTCATCCGAGAACTGGCGTTCCAGCTTCAGCAAATCATCTTCATAATGGACGTCCGATTGATAAAGCGATATTCGTTGATCGTTTTGGGTATTTCCACGGATTTCCGTTCTCAGCCGTATGGCTCCAACCGGTTTCCCGTCCATGTCTTCGGCCCCGAAAGGCGATGGTTCGAATATGCGACGTGTCCAAAATCCATTGGGAATTGAAACGCGAGTTACCTCAAGCGACTGAACGCGTCCCAGAGTGTCATAGGTAAGCTTGGTTTCAAAATTTTCTATTTTGTTGCCGATTTTTCCGTCGGGATTAATAAGAAAAGCGCTCTTTAATATTTGAGGGTCAGACTCCAAACTGCCCCTAATAATTCGAGATTGTTCAATGTCGTATTCGATATATATTTTCCGCTCAAAGTCCCACTCTTGCGCGAGAATTCCATCGGATGAATATTGAAGTTGTGATGTTTGAAAAGGTTCATTCTGACCCACAATTTTTAAGGTTTGAAGAAGGTTTTTTAAACCTTCCATGAATCCGGCAATGGGGTCATATTTTTTCAAAAGATAACGAACATTTCCGTTCGCATCAAAAAATTCATTGTTTTCAAATGGAATTAAATTACGTTCCTCCGTCACACCACCATCAAAAGAACCTTGGACGCGGCCTGAAATAAACGTTCCGGTAATTCCATTGAAAACGTGTCCACTGTGCAACTCGGTCCAGGTATGCCCTCCTATCGATGTTTCTCTTTTGGTAAGTTTTCGACCCGAAGAAGTCGGCGTCGCCTCAAGGATCGTTTCAACAACTTTCTTGGCAACCTGTTTGGTTGAGAAGTTTTCCCAATAGGTGGTTTCTTTTGTGGTTTGATTGAGTTCTGAATCATAGCGACTCTCCGACGATTTGGTAACGGACTGCGACGCGCGATCGATTGTTTCACTGGATGTTTCCCGGCCCGTATCATCACTGTAAGCTATTTTGGTGATCCGTTCTTTGGTGATAATTTCGATGGGCCCCGGATAAGCGCCATACACATGTTCTTCTTCAACCCCGTTTTCATAAATGACTTTTTCACGAGTGCGAATGTTCGCGTGATCAAGCTCGCCTTTGGCGTTGGGGGGGAACACGGCCTCTAAGGTTTTGGTGCGGAAAATAAGTCGTGCGCGAATGCGAGTTCCATCAACCAAGGTGATTTCTTCACCTTCCAATGAATCGGCGGGCAATTTGACGTAGGTGGCGCTATGGGTTTTGACACCATGGTCTTCGTAAAAATTCCTAGTGATGAGGTTCGGAATTTCAACTTGGGTCAACAGACCGTCTTCATAAACTCTTTTTTGATTTTCTCCCGTGAAAGGATCACGCCCTTCCGTTCGCATAAGAGCGCCCGGTTTAAAAATAAGGATGTACTCTTTGCCATCTCGCTTAAATCTCCAATGGTCGTCGATTATCTTCTTTCTTTCACTATAAGGAAGGTCCTCGATATATTTGACCTGTTCTTTAAGTGGATTCTCATATTTCGGGTCCTCTACAAGCATCGGATCGACCGGTTCAAATTTGTTTTTCCCATTTTCATCGACACTGATCACACCGCCATGCTGGGCGACTTTGAAATGGTTGAGCGCGGCTTCGGCCCGGCCCTGGTATTTTTCGACTTCTTCCGCGAGGCCGTCTTCGGAGAAAGTAAGAGTGACTTCAATTTGTTTTTTTGTTTTGAGATCGAGAACGATAAACCGGCCGTCGGAGGTGATTTTTTCGTCGTTTTTGCTCTTGATGAGTTTGTAGCGGCCATTCTGTCCGGTGACTTCCAATTCGGAGAAAATTCTTTTCCATTTTTTAAAAGCGGCGTCGCCCACCAAATATTGAGGACGCTCCAAATCCGCCTTTTTCTTTTTTAAGACGCGCAACTCAGCTTCGGCATCGGAGATCGCTTTCTTCTGATCTTTATCTTTAAGCCACCACCACGTCGCCACTTCCTTGGTTTTGGCCATCATCCACTCTCCGCCTTTCATAACACCTTTGACTGGCGTTTTCGGCATGGGGGAAGTCTTTTTTGCCTTGGCTTCAATCAGGCGCTGCGCAGCCGCTTCAATGTCTTTATCCAATTGGCCTGTGGGATCTTTATATTCAAGGGTGGTGCCGCCTTGGCTCATTTGATCGCGGTACTTCAAATGATCTCGCCAGTCGGCATCCAATCGCTCAGATTTTGTCTTCAGCGCTTCTTCACCGAAAATCAACAATTGACCTTTCAGGCTTCCTGGATTTAATTTCCGCTTGGCTTCTAACTTGGAACCGTCAACGACTTTAAAAGCGACCATCGTGGCCATGCTCTTGTCTTTGCGATTTAGAACTCTGTTCAGGGGAATCGTTTCAAGCAAGTCGATTTCTTCTTCCACGACGGAATCATAATCGGTCCCCTTAGCGCCGGTCACATTTTGGAAAATGTTGGGCGGATCCACCAAAATGCCATGTCCCTCGCGAACGTCTTTCCATTTCTTCGTGGATCGAAGCTCAGATATATCCTTAAGCAAAGGAACACCTAAAAAGGTCAACGCAAACCCATCTCCCTTCGCCTTCGTCTGACCATGAGCCACAAAATAGTCGCTGGTGGTTCGGGGATCCCGGCGAAACCGATCAAGCATACGGGACAAAAGATCCACTTGAATGCTCACGGGTCCTGCCTTGATGTCCGCGATTTCGTAGTGACGCATCGCTTTTAAAAGGTCAAAGCTCAACCACATTGTGTACTTTTGTGGGGCCCAAGGATCAAAGGGGGCTGGTCCATTTCCGACAGGGACATAGCCGGCGCCATGGACATATATATAGGAGAAGGAACTGTTGTCTTTCAGGTATTTCGTGTAATAAGTGATTTGGTCGCGGAGTCGAAGCCCGATATCGGCTAACCGCAGCGAGTATAAAAATATTTCTTGTCGTTGCTGTCCGGTACTCAGTGTTTGAATTCTTTTTATTTCTTGATTGAAATTGGCATAGGTTAAAAGGGCCCCGACCTGGTCTTTATCCACCTTACCGTCCCGTGTCTTAATAAGGTCGGAGGCATATTGGGTGATGATTCTTTCCGCGTCCGATTGGCGGGAGAAGGAAACAAAGTATTCAACGTCTTGATCGGTGGGATCTTTTTTGGTTGTTTCTTTTAAGTAGGCCCTAGCGATTTCTTTGGCGTCTTTGTCGTTGGCGTTTTTAATCTCATCGAGTTTTTCTCCGACCTTCACTTCTTGCGCCAATTGTTTTTTGGAGAAGGCCACAACCTTGTCGATTTCTGCCTCGGTGGGCGTCTTGCCGGTTGTTTGAGTTAAATACTCTCCAATTGCCGCCCTGGTTTCTTCCGGGTTTGATGATTCAACTTCATCCAAGGCCCTCGTCAATTGGAAAGCCGCTTCCCGTTCTCCTTGAACATGCAGGAAGTTCTGTTCGAACATCTGAACTTTGGCCGCCGTCAAACGACCCGGCATTTTGCCCATCGCGAGTCGGTACAATTCGACAAATCCCGCCGTGCTGGCCGAACCGAAAGGCGTTCCTGTTCCGTTGAAAATCATCGTGGCGATATCAGCACCCAAACCGATGTATTGCATGTGATAGTTTTTATCGGTGTTTTCCATGTTCTGGCGGAAATCAACCAAGGTCACCAGCGCCTCGCCCAAATCGGACATGATCGCATTTTCACCGAAACGAATTTCATCCCAGCTTTCCACCGGAATTGAACTCTGTTCTGCGGCGGTTAAAGACCGGCCGTCTACCATGGGAAGGAAGACCCGCGACGCCTTTTTACCCTTGGCCAAATCTTTTGGCGTCATTTCCACCAATTCACCGCCCTCATATATGAAAAACCGAGGAGGAATGCTCCGGCCATCTTTAAGATCGATAAAAGGCCAGGTTTGGGTTTTCGTTTTGGTCTTCGCTTCTTTATTGATAGTGGCTTCATCGACAAAACCTTTTTCACGCGCCAACTCTTTTAAACGAGCATCTCGATAAACAATTTGCGTTTTGGTGATGGGCTCCGAACGGCCGGGAACCAAAAGTTGAAATTTATTTTTTCTCGCAATACCACCGATGGTGGGAGGCGTATCTTTATCGGCCGGCTTTTCCGACGCGATACGTAATATTGAAAGGTGGTCCGCCCGGCTTTGACTCGCAGCGAAGGCTTCCTCCGTCAGATAAATGGCAATGTCGGCGAACTCGAGTTGTCGGC
>CAZJOE010000092.1:0-7145 GCA_964547555.1 uncultured Elusimicrobia bacterium
ACCTCAATCAAAAAGCTCGATGTGAAGAGAATATAGAGGGGTCCGCCTTCCAAATAGCTCTTGAAGCCCATTTTAGGGATAGCACCCCGGACGAAATCGGGGTGAAACAAGAGCATCAAAAAAATTATGGCCAAACCGAAAAAGGTTACTTTCGCTCCCTTATACGGTTGCCGCTGTTCAATATTAAGAAGTTTCGACACAGCTTGAAGAAATGACAGCGGGATGAACACGGCGGGAATATGAAGGGCTCTTGCCCAAAATACTCCCTCGGAACCACTTCGGCTTTCAACCATGAGAAGCCAACAAACGGCCCAAAGTGTGATTGTCAGGGTATAGATCGCAAACCATCGGGCAGATGGCTGCTTCCATTCTTTGAAGGCAATAAAAATTCCTAGAAAACCCGTCAGAAGAATTGTTAGGGCCATGGCAATTTGGGGATGTGGAAGATTTAAAAACATAGACGTTTTAATTTAGGGGAAGGGTAAAAATTAACTTCGTTCCCTTCCCCTCCCCCTCCGACTCCGCCCAAATCTTTCCGCCGTGGGCTTCCACCCAGGCTTTGGCTATGCTCAGGCCCAACCCGCTTCCTTTTGAACCCTTGTGCGCCTGATAAAATTTATCAAATACTTTTTTTAGATCATTGACTGGGATTCCTCTTCCTTCATCTTTAACCGAGCAGATAATGTTTTTGCTCGCAACAACGGTTCTCACCGTAATTGTTCCCTCCTCAGAGAATTTTATTGCGTTCGAAAGAGTGTTTGATAGGACTTGAAGAAGTTTTTCCCTGTCTGCTTCTATTAACGTGGGATCTGCAGTTAGCTTGACACGGATTCTTAGGTTTTTTTGTAAAGCGAGCGGTTGCCATTCATTTACTACAAGCGAGACCAGTTCGTTGAAATTTACAGGTTCAAGTTCAAGTCGAATATCATCTGAGGGGCTTCGTGCAACGTTAAGCAGGCTGCTCACGGATTCGGCCAAGCGTTCCGATTGCGTGTCAATGATTTTGAGGAAGTCGAGGGCATCTCCCGAGGCGGACATTCCTGACAATCGGTCCCTCAATAAGTCCGCGGCGCTTTGAATGCACGAAAGTGGAGTCTTCAGTTCATGTGCCAATCCACTGGCCAAATGATCTTTTAACCAAAAATTGTTTTGTACGAGATAGGCATAAACAAGCGGTCCCATGGAGAGCACGCTGCCGAAAATGATGGAAAAGCCGACGATGTTGGTTACAGCGGCTGAATTAAGGCCCGAGAGGGTTGATCGCATAAGGGCGATCGAAATGGGAAGTGCGAATGCCAGCAAGAAAAGATAAATGGCACCGATGAGCCAGATTCGTTTCATGGCCAAGTTTATATTCAGGAATTTATGGCGGACCACCATATAGGCAATAAACCCGATAAGAATAGTCAGTGCGAGAAACCCCATGGGCCATATATCCCATCCACGGGTGATAAGGAAATCAGCCATACCGAAATCTATGAAGATAAATGCAAAGAAAATTTTTCTTCGCCTATTTCTTTCCGACGGATTGGGAGAATCCTTCCAGGCTCTATAAAAATTTACTGCCGCTAAGAATAATACAGCAATATAGAAGATTTGCAGACTGTAAAAATAGGCGGACGAAACGTTTGTATGAGGAAAAATGTTAAATCTGCCCCAGGGGAAATCTTTCAGTGTGCAGATGCTCTTTGTAAAAAGAAACATGATGGCTGAAAATAAGGCAGCCAAAATACAAGTCACCCATAAATAATAAATCTTATTGATTTGCCCAATTAGTTGTCGGCTAAATAAGTAGATCCCGACCGGTATGAACGGGACGCCGATAAATGCAATTCGGAAGAAAACATAGGACGAGTCCAGATTAACGGAGAGGGACATCAATCCATAGGAAAAGATCCAAAGAAATGAGGATATTGAAAACAGGAAGAAAGCCTGATTCATTTTTGAGCGAATGTCTTTCGCTAGCACCAACAGCCCCATGCTAAGGTCAAAAATTCCTGCAGCTATGCAAAGCAGGCCGTAGGCGCTGAATTGTAATTGTGAATCGATCCAAGTAAAGACCATTTCCATTTTAATTCACCGGTATTGTAAACGTCACGGTTGTCCCCTTCCCTTCCCCCTCCGACTCCGCCCAAATCTGCCCGCCATGGGCTTCTACCCATGCCTTCGCTATAGTCAGCCCAATTCCAGAGCCCCGAGTGTTAGGATATGCTTGGTAGAACCGCTCGAATATTTTTTTGAGACTTTTCTTCTCTAGGCCGATTCCTGAATCGCTAATGCTAACGAGAACATTCTCTTCCTCTCTGCGGACTTCAACTTTTATCATCCCTTTATCAGTGAATTTAATGGCATTAGATATTAGGTTTGAGATGACCTGGCGAAGTTTTGATGGATCTCCTGCTAAAGTTAAACCCAATTCACTTGTGGAATCTAATTGGAGATTCTTCTTATAGACCAATGTCTTGTTTGCTTCGCACACTTCCGTGATTAAAGAAGTGAAGTCAAAAGTAGTTTTATCCAAAGCAATGGCCTCTTCCTGGATCTTTGCGAGATTGAGAAGGTCCTGGACATAGTTCTCTAGGCGGGCTGCATTTTTTTTAATCATGTCGATGTACTCTGCAGCTTTTGCTTTATCGATCGATTGATCGGAGAGAATATCCGCGATGCTTTGGATGGTGTTTAGCGGTGATTTTAATTCGTGAGTCAATCCCGTGGTCACATGTCCTTTCAGCCAGTAATTGTTCCTAACAAAATAAGCAAAAATAAAAGGACCAAAAGAAAAAATTGTTCCTATGATCAAGGCCATTGCTAATACAATGTAAATTGGGTTTACCGTTGACGTTTTTAAGAGATTGTTAAGAATTGGAATGGCTGTGGGAAGCGAGAGTAATCCAAGAAACATATAGATCACTATCACCAAGGAAATTCTCCGGATGGCAATCTTAATATCTAAAAATTGATGCTGAGTGATTGAATAAAAGACAATTGCAGAAAAAATAGTTAAAGGGATGTACCCAAATGGGTAAACACCAATTCCCAGGATGGGCAAATGATCCCAGGTCGCGAGGTAGGCGAAAAACAAAGCCACGATGAAATACTTAATTTGAGTGTGACGGTTTTTATTCTTTTCGTATTTTAACGCCCTAATAAAATTAAAAAGTGCTGCGATTGCAAATCCACCAAATGAAAGGAAATAGATTCCTAATTTAAAGGGCATGTCAGGCCCACCATAGTAGTTAAAATTCCCCCACCAGAAATGCCTGATTATATGGATGTCGATAGTTCTAAGGAGAGCCACAATCATAAGGCATAAGATTGGCGATAGTATGGCGATTTTCTTTTGAGATTTGAGGTCGAGAGAAAACACTGAATAGCAATATAAGGCGGGTGAAATCTGATTAATAAATATTTGGCCGATTAGTGATAAATTCATTGCCCATTCATCACTTTTTGCCAGGGACATTAAGCCATAACAGATCATATAGCCAGTGATTCCGAGAGTGAAATAGGTAAAAAAATACTTGGTCTTTTCTCGCGATTGTGAAAAGAGTGCCAGAAGAGCAAGCGTAAGGGTGGCAAAGCCGGAAACAAGGAGGAGGTAAGGATGGAGAACCGCGATTAAATCTTTCACATCCTAACTTTCCATTTCAAACCGATAACCGATTCCTTTCAAACTCACAATCGCCCCTCCATACTTCCCCATCTTCTTCCGCAATTGGTCCACATGAACATCAATCGTGCGGGTTGAGGCGGTGTACTCGATTCCCCAGACGTTTTCGGAGAGGACGCCGCGGGTGACGACGCGGCTTTTGCGTTTGAGGAAGAAGCCGAGGAGTTCGAATTCTTTGGGCGTGAGGGTGAGGGGTTTATTGTTGAGGGTGGCGGTGTAGCTGCCGTAGTCAAGGACCATCGGGCCGCATTCGATTCGTTGCACGGCGGCGTCGGGTTCGAGGCGGCGCAGGGCGGTTTTGACGCGGGCGAGGAGTTCTCGTTTTCTCAGCGGCTTGGTGAGATAATCGTCGGCGCCCATTTCCAATCCCACGACCACATCTGTTTCATCCGCTTTGACGCTGATCATAATCACGGGGATGTTTTTGGTTTGTGGATCGGATTTGAGTTGCTTACAAACGGCAAACCCGTCCATTTCAGGAAGGCGAATGTCCAACAAGATAAGGTCGGGCAAGTTTGCGCGTATTTTTTTGAGCGCGTCGGAGGGTGAATGGGAAGAGGAGACCAAATATCCGTCTCCTTCCAGAAGATCTGTTCCAATCTTCACCATGTCCGGTTCATCATCAATTATGAAAATGCGTTTGGCCATTTAAGAATTCCTTCGGAGGAGAAGAATAGGAAAGTGGGAATTATGCGTTTTCCGTCGGGGAATGTAAAGTTATTCTTGTTCGGGAATGTTGCAGATTGTTTTGGCTTCGGTGCAGAAAATTTTGAAAGCGTTTTGGTTGAAGCAGGAGAACAAAACGGCTTGGAGTTTGGTTTTGCGGCGCTGGAGGTATTGGACCACTTCTTCCAACATTTCTTGGGCGATCTGCGTGTACGGCAGGTTGTTATCAAGGGAACCCAATACAGGAAATGCGATGGATTTTAGGCGCAAAAATTCAGCGTAAAGAATGGTGCGTTCGACGGCTTGGCGGATGGATTGGCGCACTTTTTCCGGTTCTTTTTCTCCGAGGAGAACAGTGAGAAACACGAATTTAGACTTTAAATCCCCTCCTGGAAGGACGACAACCTTTCCATAGGGTTCGGGGAACGACGGGCGGTGGACGCGGATGCCTTTGCCGGCGGCTTGGCTGATGACGCGCGCCAAGCCTGAACGGAAATTCAGGCTTCTATCGACGGGGCAAACAACGGCGTCGGCGGTAATGGTGGTGATGTCTCCATAATGGAGGGTGAGTTTTTTCTCCCCGACGAGAAGGCTTAAAGTATCTTTGTTTTCTTTAAGATGAATCGCCTTGATCATTAGACGCCGGCGGGTGTTTTGGGGGACTTCAGTTTGGCGGGCTTTTCGCACAGGTCCCAGTAGGTGCATCCGTGAAAGCAAATGGTGGGCGCTTGAGTTTTAATGCGGTCTTCGCATTCCCAATAGGCTTCGGCCATGTGGTTGATTTGATTGGCGTGGTCTTTATCAATCTTTGTGAATTGAATCCCGACTTGAGAGGTGGCGCCTTTGGAGTTGGTCCAAACTAGTTTTCCTTCGACGGAAAAACGATCGAACCCGGGAAGATGCATGCTGAGGCGGACGCCGGATTTATCAGGGATGGCTCCCATGAGAACCAGGTCCATTCCTCCGGCGGAGAAGTTGGTGAGGATGCCTGGGATTTTTTGCATGTGATGATTGTCGATCACAGCCACTTCAATCGGTTCAGCCAAGTCTTTGATGATCGGAAAGCGTTTGTGCTTACGTCTCTCGTCGTGAGAATGTTTCATCAAGTAAACTCCCCTGCCCTGAGCGAAGTCGAAGGGCTGCTTTTTCGGCCACTGAAGATACCAAAACTACGTGATGGTTCAAAGCGATGAATTAACGGCCAGTTCTCCGTGCAGCTCCCGGGAATGGGTTCCTGTGATCAAGGCGGGGACCATTTGGCCGATTTTTAAGGATTCATTTTTGATGCGGACTCTCCAGGCGGTTCTTGTTTTCCCGCGGAAAAGGCCCTCCCCTTTATCGTCTTCAATGAGGACCTCTTGGGTGGTGCCGATGAGGCTTTTAACTTTTTGAGTTCCTTTGCCGTCCACGAGTTCTAATAGTTGGTTCACTCGTTGTTCTTTGATTTCTTCGGGAACGTCGTCTTCCCATTCGGCTGAGGCGGTGCCCGGTCGCGGCGAATATTTGAAGCAGTAAGCCGAATCAAACCCGGCTTCCTCAACCAAGCTCAATGTGGCTTTGAAATCATCGTCGGATTCCCCCGGGAAGCCGACGATTAAATCTGTGGAGATGGCAATTGTTGGGATTGCTTCGCGCAGCCGTTTGATTCCATCCATATATGACGCGCGTGTGTAGTTGCGTTTCATTTTCTTAAGCATGGCGTCCGATCCCGATTGAACCGGAAGATGGAGATGCTCACAAACCTTGTCGCATTCCGCCATCGCTTGAATCAGTTTGGGGGTTAAATAGTAAGGATGCGGACTGATGAAGCGCAGCCGCCCGAGTCCTGGCACAGCATTTACATCGCGAAGGAGATCGGCAAAGTCGTAGCCGGGTTTGGGAGAAATGGCGGGGCGATAAGAGTTCACAGTCTGTCCCAAAAGCCAAATCTCTTGGGCACCATCAGCAATGCGGTCCCGCACTTCTTTCAAAATATTCTCCACAGGAATATAAACTTCCCGCCCACGAACCGAAGGAACGATGCAGTAGGAGCAATTATAATTACAGCCCCGCATGATGGTGACGTAAGCTGTTGTTGCTGAAGTCGTCACCCCGGCGGACGCCGGGGTCCAGCCTTGCCCGACTAAATTCTCTTCGTCCAAAACACTCTGCCCCAAAAACGAATCCAACTCCTCCGGAAACTTCTCAATATCCTTGGCCCCCACAATCAAATCCACATAAGGAAACCGCCGCTTAAAATCCGCTTTCGCCCGTTCCGCCGCGCAGCCGGTCAAGATAATCATTCGTTGAGGGTTTTCTTTCTTCCAATCTTTGAGAAGTCCCAGGTAAGAACCAGCTTTGTGTTCAGCTAAATCTCTGACGGTACAGGTGTTAACCAAGATGGCATCCGCCTCTCCCTGCTCCGCGGTAGAAACAAACCCCCGATTCTTAAGGTGCCGCCCCATTTCATCAGAGTCGGCAAAGTTCATTTGACAGCCGAAGGTTTTGGTAAATACTTTTTTCACGAATTTATGCTGCTTTATATTCCCGAACATCGACTTGGACACCAGCTTGAACAGCTTGGTCTGCGGTCTTTAGAAGTTTTGTTGTGGTTGCCTCATCGATGTATTCTTCACCGCAAATAGCACAAACTTCTGCGGGGACTCCTTTAAAGACGAGGGTCGTTTGTTGTCGTCCCAATGTGACAGTGGCAACTCCGAGTTGAGTATCACCTTGTTTACAGATTACACATTTCATTTTTCTCTCCTTCTTTTAAAATCTGATTCCCATTTTTTAATGTCTGGTTCATAAACTGTTATGACTATCGTTT
>CAZJOE010000093.1:0-7102 GCA_964547555.1 uncultured Elusimicrobia bacterium
AATCCCAAATGGAAAATATAGTTAAAGTTTTTGGAATTGAAAAAACACTGCCCGGACAACGGAAAGTTTACGGCCTTGACTATTCTCCCGTTACGTTGGGGCGTCCTGAAGGTCGCATGGTTTCAACGGAACTTACCGCGTTGTTCGGCAACCTCTCTCAGAAAGTCGGCTATACCTCAGGGGTTGTTTTCGCCCAGAACGGATTGGCCGGTTCGTTGAATCAATCTAATTTCATCTCTGAAGTGTACGGTGTTAGTTCCCAGACTGTTGATAAAAAATGGGGCCTGCGCACCGGTGACGGCAAAAGAGTATTTTTTGATGCGTCAAATGCCAATGCTGGATTTTCTATCCCGGCAGTTTCGAGTCTTCTCCGCGTGCCCAAAGATTTATTGCTGCCAAGTCCGCTACTTGCTGAAGCAAAACGGGCTCTGCATGAAATCCCTGAGCCCAAAGATTATTCGTTCCTTGTTTCGAAGAAAATAAATGAAGTCCTGAATTTGTCGAGCATCATCATTGGACTTGTTTTTGGTTTGGGAATGATCCTTTTGCGAAAAGGTTATTCGCGGATCATGAACCGAAACGTCCGTGGTAATTCTCCTCCCTTGTGGTGGATAGAAACCATCGTTATTACAACGCTTTTGGGCGTGGGCGTTCCCGCTGTTCTCTTCTTCTGGTTCGGCGGAACCCATCTGACCTTGTGGGTGGCCCTTTCCATTGTTTGGTTCTTTCCGGTTGCCCAAATTGTTTATTCTCGGTTTTGGGTTATAAAGGCTAAAAAATATTTTTCGGGAATTCAGTCAAGTTGGGAAAACTTAAAATCCAACCCCTCTCTGAGACTTTATTCACCAGAGTTGATGGAAACTTCAAACCAGTTTTTCTATGTGGATGTTGTGAGGAATTTCATTATTCCTGGAAGCGGTGGAATCATTGGATCCGCCACCGAAAGTATTTTTAAACCGGGACAGAAAATTGGAACGGCGGAAACTCAATTTATCGCAGGCCTGCCTTATATTCATTTATTTACGTTGGAATACTTTCAACGAACCGGCGTCCCCATCGACATGGCCACTCCGGAAATACAAAGTCTGCACAAGGCGCTGAGAGCCATTGGTGAATGGTTCCGGCTGGAACTTCAAAAAGGCACCGAGGATAAAACAGGATTTAAAGTGGACACCGAAGTCTGGGCCCGGAGCATGTTTTATTATTCCGATGTGGCGGAACGGATGCGTCAAGCGCTTGCTCGTGAACAGGCGAATCCGAACCGTGTTGTTTTCCAAAAGGAATTTGAGGAAATATTGAGCGAGATTGGAGCGAAGAACCCTGGCAATATAACTCAAAGCGCCATATCGGATAAAGTTAATGCTTTCAATCAAAATCACAATTTGAGGTCCATCCACCCTTATTGGCTCCAGTGGGCCAAATATTCTCCACGCATCTTAATCGCTATGGCAGGACTTCCGTTCATCCTATTGAAAGATGAACTTTCACCTTTTTCTGTTTTGATTCAAGGATTGCAATCGCTTCCTTCGGGAATTCTGGCAACCGGATTGGTTTTATTGGGCTTGGGAGTTGTTGGAATTCTGTTTTCTTACAAAGGTTTTAAATGGGGTGAGTTAAAGCTTGGCGATAAGCAAGCTTCAAAAAACTCCTATAAAATCACCCTTGTTTTGCTTTCGCTGGGAATTACGGGCGTTATCCTCTTAACACCAAGTCTCTTCGTGATGGCGATGCCAGATCTGTTAAAGGGTCTCATTCCAGCTTGGACGGGAAGCATGAATTACAGCATTCTCATTCTTTCAAGCAGCATTATTCTTATCTTTGCTTTGGAGATCTTGGGTCTTTTAACCAACCGCCTCTCTGTGACCCGTCTTACGGCCCGAATACAATTTGGTCCCACCGCCATGATGGGAAGTCTCAGAACAATTGTGATGGATCTGGCTCAGTATGTCCTCTTCCTTGCCTTTGCGTGGATTGGTGGATACCACACAGCTTCATTTTTTGAAAATTCTTTGGTTGGCGCATGGGCCCCTTCGAATTTTATGGCTCCCGGTTACAACTGGGTTTCTCATTCAGTGGGCTGGGTCGTCGTTGCCATTTTGGCCATGATCTGGTTGGGGCAGATTCGCAAACTTAAGCCTCAAGAAGTTACAGGCAAGACGCCCCCGATGGATAAAAAGATCTCCAATTTAGGTCTGAAAATAACAGGAGCGGTGTCCTATTTGGCTGTGTTATCTATCTTAGATTTGTCTCGTCCCTTGGGCGGTTTTTCGATCGGACTTTCCGTCCTTCTGATTTCATTTATTTTGGCGCATTACGCCATTCATGCGTTTATTGTTTCCTTTACCTCCGTGGCCCGTGAGACAAGTCGAACCCGGATTCTTGTCGAGTTGGCCGTGTCCATCCTTATATTATTCGCGGTCCCCATGATGGTGAACGGCGGAGTGGGTTCTGGCGTTATTTCCTTCATCGGAATCAGTGCCGAGTCTTTTATTCGATTCATCGGTTATGCCCGGGGAATGTTGATTCTTATGTTCTTCATCTCACTTGGACATCCCAAATCGGCGGCTCCTCTTTTTGCGCTTGGAATTCTTGGATTCATCATTCCGGACATGGCCTTTCAGAATTTTTACCAAATGGGCTTCGCGGCGCTTTTTATTGTTTCCTTTATCGCTCGCTGGGTGACTCGACGGAAAAAAAGAGCCCGTGATGATGAGAAAATTCGATTGTTAAAGATTGATGCCATTCAAGATGAATCGATGGGAATCTTGGTAACAGGCGGACAGTATATGGGGAGCCCTTCCTTATATGGAAATTCCGAGTCAGCTCTTCTAACCAAACAGATGAAGTTTTGGGAAGACCTGGTTGTTGCCAGTGGCTTGGCCTCAAGCAATGCGATCTTGGACAACTCCGGACATCCTCTGAATCTAGAGGAGATTAAAGAGCATATGTCATTTTTAATTCACCACGAACGGGAGAAAGGATGGGTTTTCGTTGATGAGACTGGAAAATCACATGCTGTGAAGGGTCAGTCCGTGTTTGGTGAGGAGGCCATTGCTTTTGACGGACAAGACTTGACTGATGAACAAAAAGCGCTAGAGGAAGCAGGACTTCTGTTTATGTTGCCAAGAAAAGAAGATGCTGAAAAACTTCGATTGGCAAAACGAATCCAGCGCCGAATCATCACCTTGGCCGCTCTCGACAATACGCAGCATGATACGACCATTTATCTAACTCAATTGGCGCAAGGCATTAGGGCCAAAGGGTTAGAGAAGAAAAATGTTTTCTTTATGCAAATGAATTTAATGGGACAAACGGCTGACATCCCAACTTTAATGAAGGAGGATCCCAAAAAGCCTGACATCCGAACCGAGCTCCTTCAGCGAATGGCCTTGGCCAAATATTTGAAAATTACCACAGGAATCAGGATTGAGGTCACCGTCAATTGGACCCAAGCGGGTATGAAGTCAGGCGCCCAGAATGGCAACAGCGGTGTTTTCTCGAAAATAAAATACATGTTTATTTTGGATCGAAACGCCCAAAGCTTCGGCCTGAAGGAAGTTGTTCACGACATGGGACGACTGTTTACCAATCCCAATTTGAGCGTCCTCCTTCCCAAACGATCGACAAGCAATACGATGTTCCCGGTCGGCGAAATGTCGGAATTGGGGGAATTTGGCGCCACCATGCATTTCCAATCTGAAATCGAAGATCTGGGCGGCCATAAAGGTGAAATGATTGCAATTGGCTGGGGAACCATGCTGGCGGTTCCAGTCACGACTTTGGTGGATCGATTTTCAGATCCCAATTTTAAATATCGCTTTGACCCCAACTCGAAAAATCCCTTGGATCACAGTTTTGGCGGACTCTATACGCCCAACAATTTCCCCCACCAGAGTGAAGATTATGTCCAGGCGATGATGTTTGCGGAAGCTTTCAAAACTCTCGGTGAAGAGCCTGAAATGGGCATGTCAAAATCATTTCATTTTAAATTGCGAGAAGCGGCGGACCTTATTGAAATGTTGAAGGCGCGACCCCGATGGGCGGGCGGCGGCGGTCCGGGACAACAAGGCCGAGATCCTTATTTGCAACGCGTCATTGAATTGGGAAACAACTCAATTTTTATGAAGCAAATGCAGAACAACCGGGCAGCCTATTACGTGCTGTCCATTTTGGGCATGATCAATATTCTTGTGACGCCCGTTCTCATTATTAATGGATATATGCCCTTTGCCGGGGTTCTCATTATTTTCTGGGTCGCAGCCATGGTTGCCAATCAAGTGCTGACTTTAAATGGCGCAGCTGTTTTCATTAAGAAAGCAGGATTTTGGTTCGGCCTCACAGTTTGGATTTGGACCCGATTGAAAGATCCGTTGCGGTTTGCGACCTTGGTAAAAATCGAATTGTTTGGGGTTCTTGACGCTTTAGTTAAAGGCAAGAAATATCCGTTTACGTTTACTCTTTCAGCGGCAGCAGATATGCAAAATTTCCAGTCCAACCCTTGGCAATCGATTACTCAGGATAAAAACGCCCAAATACCCATGAATTGGATTGTGGGAACAGGTTTTGCCGGGACCCTTCTTAATATAGTCGCCATCTCTTTATTGGATTCACAAAATCTTCAAATGCTTTATCTGACTTTGATTTTCACAACGGGATTATTTCTTGGATTGTATTTGTATCAACACCAGAAACCGTCGGGAAGTCGAATTTGGACAATATTTTCTGTTGGTACCGGACTCACGCTGGGTGCGGGAATTTTATTCGTAATCGCGTTTGGTTCTGGAACCTGGCTTGAAGGAATCACTTATTTTTCGTCTATAAAACTTTCGGACGTCATGTTGGCATTGGGCATGGCAGGCTTCTTTGGGATTTTCCCCGCCCGATCGCTGGTGATACGTCCCGGAACGGATGAGAACAATAGGGAGATAACTGACAGCGAAAAAAGAGCCGTGGTGGCCAAAAATCAAATTCATCAAAATCGGCTGCTTCTTTTCGTCTGGGGAGTGGTCGCCCTTGTCAATTTTGTTTATTTCAGCGGAATATATCCTGAGATGGTCGTGACGGAAGAAAGTTTAAGAAGAGCTTTCATGGTTTCTCTTCTTCCCCTTTGGAAAATTATTTCGATCGTGCTGCGGTCAAACCGATACAAATATGAATTTGATAATCCGATGAAAAAATCGGAAAAATCATTGACTGGTGCTGGTAAGTTGGGGACCTTTTTCGGCTTAAGTCCAGAGCGCATATTTTATTTTAAGGAAACATCGCGGAAATATGCGATGACTGTAATGGCTCTTTTTGCCTGGACTATTATTGTGCCGGCCCCCGCGCATGCAACCGGACGGGTCTTGGATTACAATTTGGTCCTTAATTGGATCCAAGTTTATTCACTGTTTCTTTATTCGGGATTGGCTGTTGTGGGAATCACCTTCATGGGGTTCTTTTTTAACACCCTTTACAAGCATTACAATTCTGTAAAGTTTCGCTATCTCATTAAAAGATACGGGGAATTCTTGGGTGAAACCATTGACCCTTCAAATGGGGTTAAATCATCCCTCCTTCAAATTATTTTAAAACCAGTCGACGTGGTTTTAATTCAGCTCTTTCATTTCGTGAATAAATTTAACTTTAGCATGGTCCCCCCTTTCTATACGAAACGGGATCACTACCGCCTCGTTAAGCTTAATCCAGATCCTGCCAAGCGACACGTTCCCTATGGGATTCAGGCTGCTGTTGAGGCCGCCATTCAAGGCTATTGGAATGCGATCGATCAGAAAGCTCCCATTAATGCGTCGGATGCTCTTATTAAGTTTCGGGACGCTTTAAATACATTGGCCTCAGCTGATCCGGAAGCCGCTTATTACGACCGTCCCTCATTTGTAACTAAAGTTCCCGCTATTCTTCTCTCCACGCTTGGAATTATATTTTTCTCAATTTCAAACGCATCGGCTCAGCAAGTCCTTGCGCAAGCCTCTTCCAAATCGTGGGACTGGGCACCTATATTTATTTGTTTTCTTGTTGTGGGCTTGGGGCTAAGTTTATTTTGGGAAATACGACGACGGATAAAAAACCGATCCAAGAAGCCGTTACCCGCGATTCTCGAACCAGAACCCCAGACCACTCCGATCCTTTTTGATTCCTTGTTGCCGGTGAATTTTTTCCCGGATCCGAATACAAGATTTGTTGATGCCAATAAAGGCATGTCCACTCATTCTTGGAAAGAAATCCAAGCGATGTTTGCCGGAAAAAAAGTTGTTGTGGGTGAAGTTCATGCTGATGACGTTGTTATTTCAATGGATGTATTTTTTAGAAAGATTAAAGATATGTTCGTTCGTGGAATCAGATTCTTTACCGCCGTTCTCGACTTTTTAGGAGTGCGGGATGAATTTCTTGGTAAGGATTTTACGAATTCATCGCAACCCACTAAGAATAGAGAGAAAGCCCGACTTCGGTGGGATGAAACAAAAGACTATCTAGAAGCCGCTGGGCTGGACCAGACCCATTCCCAAGATTTAGGAATCGTCCTGCCTCATTTAACCGCCAATGATTCACTGCGGGTGCCGGTTAATGAATATTACGACCGAATCGCCTCCCATGTGGCCGACAATGAGGATGCTGAAATTTGGATCCTTCCTTATCCATTTCCAGATAGGGCCCATCACCATCATGGAATCATCGCAAACGCTTATTTAGCGAACCTTGCCGCTAGAGGTTATAAAGGAAAAATTATTTTTTATGAATCCTTTGAATTGTCAAATGATTTTGACAAGGCTGGATTAAAGCCAAATTTAATAGTGGGCTTTGATGACGCGGAAATGGAAAAAAAGAAAAAAAATATTAAACGCTATAAAACCCAGAAAGATCGGGTGGAACATCAAATTGAAACCAATCCAGATCAAAAAAATAGAAAACCTTATCATGAGGAGATTGCTCGGCGAAACGAAGCCTCCGCTCAGATCGAAAATCCCAGGATCCCTCCGCTTAAAGGATTGAAACCCTTTAAGTACGTGGAAAGATTCTTTATCGGGACCATTCGTTTGGCCGATGAAACTCAAGCCGCTCCTCGAAGAGGAACGTTTATTTCAGGAGTTAACGTTGTTATTAA
>CAZJOE010000094.1:0-7062 GCA_964547555.1 uncultured Elusimicrobia bacterium
CTCGCTCAAACTCAATTTGGGGTCCGAATGGAAAGTCGGAGAAATGTTGGCTCTTCGCGCGGGGTTGAACGACACGGAGATCACCGCGGGTATCGGATTTAAATATGGAGACTGGGGACTCGATTATTCATTCGGCTATTTGCAATCCGTCGGAGGCGTTGACAGCTTGGGAGGATCCCATCGGGTTGGATTCAACATGAGTTTTGGAGAAAAAGTCTCCGATACAGGTTACAGTTTGAGATGGCAACGGAAAGGGAAACTGGTCCTGGAATTATTGAGACAGCAAATGAATGCGGGAACCCAGCCTTTAAGTCCTGATATTCAATCTCTGGTCAAAGCCGGAGAAGTGGTCATCGCCAATCAAGGATTTAACAGAGCCCAGGACCTTTATAGTTCACAAGGGTATATTTCCTTCTTTAAAGGCGAGTACGAACGCAGCGCCCAGTCTCTGAGTGAAGCGTTGGCGCTTGAGCCGACCCATGTCGACTTGAGCAAACATCTTCAAGTGGCGCGTCGGCATATGACGGAAGAGCAAACCCAAAGAATTGTCGTCCAGGAAATGAAGATCGCCCGCGAGCTTTATAACAAGGGAGATTATATGAGTGCGGCGACCCTCTTTCAGAAAGTCCTCAATTTTATGCCGGATCATGTCGAGGCGGCCACCTATTTGGAAGACACGCGTCGTCGTATCGCCGAACCTATTCTTCGAGAGCTTAAAATTGCCCACACGAAGTTTGAACGCGAAGAATATTTAGATGCCATCAAATATCTGCAATCCGTTAAACAGCGGGATCCAAAAAACGCGGAGGCCGATCAATTGATGGCGGCCTCCATAGCGGCGCTCGAGAAAAAAGCCCGTCTTCAATACAAAGTCAAAAATGAGGATGGCTCGGCTGAACCCAAAGTATTTGAAGTTCAGGTGGATTCTAATAAGAGCCGCCAACTTTACAGTCAAGGTTTAATGCTTTATTCGCGTGGAAAATTGGACGAAGCCGTGACCATGTGGGAGCGGGCCATTAAATTGGACGGGGACAATCAGTTGGCGCGGAATGCCTATAACCGCGGCGTGGCCGAACTCCAGGAATCCAAAAACCCTTAAAATTTCCTATAATCCCCGGGCTTCACTCTCCTGCAGCCAAGCCCCTGTCCCCAAACCGCAGTGGAAACAATAATAAGGAGCTTCTCATGTCTCAAGCCTATACTTTGTGGTTCACCGGCCTTTCCGGTTCCGGTAAATCAACCCTGTCAGAAAAGGTGGCGGCGGAATTAAGAAAACGCGGTCTCCGGCTTGAGTTGTTGGATGGCGACGAAGTGCGGACTCATTTGAGCAAGGGTCTCAGCTTCAGCAAAGAAGACCGCGACATCAACGTCAAACGCATCGGTTATGTCTGCAAGTTATTGACCCGAAATGGCGTTTGGGCCATTTCCGCAGCCATTTCTCCTTACCGCGACGTTCGCGATTTTAACCGCGAACAAATTAAAAACTTTATTGAAATCTACGTGGAATGCTCGATCGAAAAATTAGCGGAGCGGGATGTGAAAGGCCTCTATAAAAAAGCCTTGGCCGGCGAAATTAAAAATTTCACAGGGATATCCGATCCCTATGAGCCTCCTTTTGATCCAGAAATTAAAGTGAGTTCGGAAAAAGAAACAGTAGAAGAAAGCCTCGCTAAAATCATCGGTTATTTGGAAGACAAGAATTATATTCCTCGTGGACACGTATCCGCGCGATGATTGATCTCCAGCTTCACACCACCGATTCCGACGGAACCATGCCCTGGATTCAGGTTTTGGAATCCTGTTTGGCGATGGGATTAACCGCGTTTGCGATCACCGACCATGACACCGTGGTGAGAAGAAATGAAATTTTGGAATGGGGCCAGACGAAGAAAGCCAATGCCATTCCCGGACTTGAACTTTCGACTCATGAGGGCGGGCAGACGGTCCATTTGTTGGGCTATTTTTTAGAAGGGCCGCTTGAAAAGCTGGAAGAGAAACTCACCTATCTTCGGGTGGGACGAGGAGACCGCAATAAGAAAATCATCGCCCGATTGCGGGCCCTGGGATTTAACATCACCGAAGAAGAATTGTTGACTGCCGCCGGAAAAGCCACCGTGGGACGGCCGCATATTGCACGGCTCCTTCTTGATAAAGGTTACGTGAAAACCATCAAAGATGCTTTTGACCGTTTTTTAGGAATCGATGGAGCGGCTTACTTTCCCAAAGAAGAGATTCCACTACGGGAAGGAATTGATCTGCTGCATGAAGCCGGATGTGTCACTTCGGTGGCCCACCCTGTTCTTTTGAATCGGCCGGCGGAAGAATTTGAGGAATCTCTTAAAGTCTGGCGATCATGGGGATTGGACGCGGTAGAAGCGATTTATCCGATTTATAAACCCGAACAAACTGCTTTCATGAAACGAATGGCCGATAAGTACGGTTATCTTCTGACAGGAGGATCCGATTTCCATGGGGAAAACAAACCCCATATTAAGATAGGGACCGGAATGGGGTCCCTCCATGTTCCAGATGAGTTGTTGGCGCCGCTTCTCCAGCGTAAAGATGAAGTTTTAAAGACCCTACACGTATGAACGAACAAGAAATCAACAGCATCAACGAAAAGTTTGAGAAAGCCCAGCCGCAGGAAATTTTGGAATGGGCGATTCGGACGTTTTCTCCCCGTGTGGGCCTTTCCTCTTCATTTGGAGCGGAAAGCGCGGGGCTTCTCCACATGGCCACCCAAATAGAGCCCGCCCTTCCCATTTTGTTCATTAACACGGGGCATCTTTTCAAAGAAACCATCGCGTTTTCAAATGAATTAAAGAAGCGATTTAACCTCAACCTGAAGGAGTTTAAGGCCTCTGCCGATCAAATCGCCACCGTCCAAAAAAAACTCGCCGACCCTGAAAATAAAATGGGGGTTTGCTGCGACGATATCAAGGTAGAACTCATGCAGAAGTCGTTGGAAGGCTTGGATTGCTGGATCGCCGGCCTCCGCCGGAGCCAGTCCTCAAACCGGAAAAATATAAAGATAGTTGAGTCATACCGCTCGGGTTTGGTAAAAGTGCATCCGCTGGCCAATTGGACGCCCAAAGAATTATACGACTACATGACCAAAAATAATTTGCCGTTTCATCCGTTGTGGAGCAAAGGCTACAAAAGCATCGGATGCGAACCCTGTACCCAGCTTCCTCTTCCGGGTCAAGACGAGCGCAGCGGACGGTGGGCTGGAACGGACAAGTCGGAATGCGGGATCCATACTTTTTTACCAAAGCAATAATTAAAAGGAGAATTAAATGAATAGCTTCATCGGTACGTTTGTTTCGGTTTTGCTTCACCCCTGTAAATCCATGGAGGGCATCAAAGTCCAAGGACAAGAAGTCAGCCTTAAGTCCGCGATGATTTTTGTGGCCATCATGGGACTCGTTAGCGGGATTATTTCCACCATTTGGGGTTTCATTATCCCTCCTCCTCAAGTGGCCAGCGGCGCGGTTTCAAAAATGAGTCTTTTGCTTGCGATTCCCTTGGTTCCTCTCGTGTCTTTCCTCCTCAGCTTTGTCGGCGCATTTATTCTCTGGGGTTTGGTCCACGGTCTTTTGAAAGGAACTTCGTCCGAATATAAAACCACCTATAGAATTTTTGCCCTGTTGGCCGCGTTCTCACCGCTTAATTCTCTTCTCGCGCCCATCCCGGTGGCCGGACAATGGATTGCGATCGTCATCAACATTTGGGGAATCGTTGTCCTGATTCAAGGCATCATCACGGTTTTCGATACGCCGAAAGTTCGCTCCTGGGTTCTCCTCGGCATTATTTTCGTTCTGCTTTTCTTATTGGGATTGGTCTTTAGAAATGAAGCCCAGCGCGAATTCGCAGCCGGCGGTTCCTCTTTTGGAGCGGCTGGAGACGGCGCGTTCGGTGATGATTTAGGCGATGAGTCGGCTCTTAACAAAGAGCTGGAAGATATGGCCAACAAAGCCAAAGCTGCAGAACCTCGAGCGAAGTAACTCTTCCTAGAAAACTCCATCCACAGGCCGTCATCCCCGCGCAGGCGGGGATCCAGGTCTTCATCATTACTTTAAAACAGGTTACTGCCTGGATTCCCGCCTTCGCGGGAATGACGTTGTTTTTTTCAAACGATTCACTTAAAATCAAGGAGACTTAAAAGTATGGCAAAGAAGCAGACGTATATTTATTCCTTCGGAAACGGAAAAGCCGACGGAAATAGTTCCATGAAAGACTTGCTCGGAGGCAAAGGCGCGAACTTGGCGGAGATGTCCCGCACGGGCGTCCGCGTTCCTCCCGGGTTCACCATCACCACCGACATGTGCCGCTACTATTATGCGAATGGGAAAAAATTGCCCAAAGATTTTGAAAAAGCGATGGAAGTCGCGATGATCAAATTGGAAAAATCCGCCGAAAAGAAATTCGGCGACGCAAAAGCTCCGCTGCTCGTTTCTGTCCGCTCCGGCGCGAAATTCTCCATGCCCGGCATGATGGACACCATCTTAAACCTCGGTATGAACGATGTGGCCGTGGAAGGAATGGCCAAGGCCACCAACAACCCGCGCTTTGCTTGGGACGCCTACCGGCGTTTCATCCAAATGTTCGGCGACGTGGTGTTCGACGTTTCCAAACATGACTTCGAAAAACAATTGAACGCCGTTAAAGCTGAAAAAGGCGTGAAGGGCGACACCGACCTCACCTCGGATGATTTGAAAGAAGTCGTGACCCGCTATAAAAAATTGTTCAAAGATAAAACGAACCAAGACTTCCCGCAAGATCCATGGGAACAATTGAAAGGCGCTCGTAACGCGGTGTTTCGCTCGTGGATGAATGAACGCGCGATCACCTACCGCAAACTGAACAAAATCTCGGACGATCTCGGCACCGCCGTGAACGTTCAAGCCATGGTGTTCGGTAACATGGGCGACGACTCCGGAACCGGCGTCGGTTTCACGAGAAACCCTTCCACCGGCGGAAAAGAATTCTACGGCGAATATCTGACGAACGCCCAAGGCGAAGACGTGGTGGCCGGTATCCGGACACCGAAGCCTTTGGTGGAACTTAAAAACGATATGCCGAGCGTTTACAAAGAGCTTCACCAAGTGACCGCCAAACTCGAAAAAACTTACAAAGACGTGCAAGACTTCGAGTTCACCTTTGAAAAAGGAAAGCTCTACATGCTTCAGACCCGGACTGGCAAGCGTACCGCGCAAGCCGCCGTTAAAATCGCGGTCGACATGGTCAAAGAGAAACTCATCTCGAAAGACGAAGCCTTGATGCGCGTTGATCCGCAGCAGATCGATCAACTTCTCCATCCGGTTATTGATCCTTCCGCCAAAATCACCGTCATCACCAAAGGTCTTCCCGCTTCCCCTGGCGCCGCCAGTGGAAAAGCGGTGTTCACCGCTGACGATGCCGCCGAACGGGGCGAAACCGAACCGGTTATTCTTGTTCGCGATGAGACGAACCCGGACGACATTCACGGCATGAACGCCGCCAAAGGAATTCTCACCGCTCGCGGTGGAATGACTTCTCACGCCGCCGTCGTGGCGCGGGGGATGGGCAAACCTTGCGTGGCCGGGTGCGAATCAATTCGCGTTGATGAAGAGACCAAGAAATTCAGCCACAATGGCACAACCGTTAAAGAAAACGATTGGATCACAATCGACGGCGCCACCGGCCGCGTTATTCTTGGAAAGGTTCAAACCATGGAAGCCACTCTCTCTGCCGAATACAACGTCTTGATGGGGTGGGCGGACGCGGTTCGTACGCTTAAAGTCCGCGCCAATGCCGACATCCCGCGGGATGCTCAGCAAGCGATGAAGTTCGGCGCCGAAGGCATCGGCCTTTGCCGCACCGAACACATGTTCTTCGCCGAAGATCGTCTTCCCTTCATGCAGGAAATGATCGTGGCCGACGACGAAGCCTCTCGTCGCACCGCGCTCGAGAAGCTGTTCCACTTCCAGAAAGAAGACTTCAAAGGGCTTCTCAAAGAGATGAAGGGACTCCCGGTGACCATCCGGACGCTTGATCCTCCTCTCCATGAATTCCTTCCGAAAACCAAAGAAGCGGCGGAAGAACTCTCCCAGAAAATTGGCGTGTCCGCTGAGAAAATCTGGCAGAAGGCGAAAGACCTCCACGAATTCAACCCCATGCTCGGCCATCGCGGCTGCCGTTTGGGAATCACGTATCCCGAGATCACCGAAATGCAGGCCCGCGCCATCATCACGGCCGCCTGCGAATTGGCCAAAGAGAAAGTGAAATCCTTCCCGGAAATCATGATCCCCTTGGTTGGTTTCGTGAGTGAGCTCAAAGATCAAAAAGCCATCGTTCACCGCGTCGCTGAAGAAGTGTTTAAGAAAGAAGGCGTGAGAGTCGCTTACAGCGTCGGCACGATGATTGAAGTGCCGCGCGGCGCCCTGACCGCGGACGAAGTCGTTCAAGAAGCCGAATTCTTCTCCTTCGGTACCAACGACCTTACGCAGATGACGCTCGGCTTCTCGCGCGATGACGCCGGCAAGTTCATAAAGGTCTATCAAGACAAGAAAGTGTTCCGCGACGATCCGTTCCAAACATTGGACCAAACCGGCGTGGGACGTTTGATCAACTACGCGATTGAAAAAGCGCGCAAGATCAAAAAAGACCTGAAAGTTGGAATCTGCGGCGAACACGGTGGAGATCCGGAATCGGTGAAGTTCTGCCACCGGAGCAAGTTCACTTATGTGTCAGCCAGCCCGTTCCGTATTCCGATCGCTCGTTTGGCGGCCGCTCAAGCTGTCATCGAAGCCAAGAAAGGGCTTTCTTACACCTCAAAATAGGCTTAGCAGAAAGGGGAGCAAGAAAGAAGTAAGGGGTCAAGTCGCGACATGCGACATTTCAAATGTCGCATGTCGCGACTTGACCCCTTTCCCTTGACCCCTTTCCCTTTGCGGTGTTTCCCTGTATATTGAGATTCGAATGGCCAACCAAAAAATCATCGATGAACTCGCCTCTATTGTTGGGCCCCAGCATGTTCTTTTTCGACCGGCTGATCTCCAGGTTTATTCTTTTGATTCCGCA
>CAZJOE010000095.1:0-7016 GCA_964547555.1 uncultured Elusimicrobia bacterium
AAGGTGAACGAAAACCACATGACCAGCAAAGAAGGCGTATTCGCCGCGGGCGACATGGCCATCGGCCAATCTCTGGTTGTTCGTGCCATTAAACAAGGCCGTAATGCGGCCCGGGGAATCGATCTCTATTTAATGGGCGAGACCCTCCTGCCTTGAACACATTTTCGTATCAACGCAGAAAAACCCGGGTCGTGAGGGTCGGCTCGGTGGCCGTCGGAGGAAACAATCCTCTTCGCTTGCAATCCATGACCACCACGCCGACGATGGACACCGAAGGAACGGTCACCCAAGTTAAAAAATTGGCCGACGTCGGATGTGAAATCGCGCGCATCACCGCTCCCACCGTTAATGAAGCCCGCAATTTAGGAAATATTAAATCTTCTCTTCTTAAATCCGGCTACACGATTCCTCTGGTTGCCGATATTCATTTCCGTCCGGACGCGGCGATGGTGGCTGCTGATTTTGTTGAAAAAGTTCGCGTGAATCCGGGGAATTTTGTGGATGGAAAAGCTTTTAAAGTTCGCGAGTACACGGACGTCGAGTATCAAAAAGAATTGGACCGCCTCGAAGAAACCTTCACACCGCTGGTCCTCAAAATGAAAAAGCTCAACCGCTCGATGCGGATTGGGACCAATCACGGTTCTCTTTCAGACCGCGTCATGAACCGGTTCGGCGATACGCCGCTCGGTATGGTGGAGTCCGCTTTGGAATATTTACGGGTGTGTGAAAAGAACAACTATCACGAAGTTATTTTCTCAATGAAAGCATCTAATCCCAAAGTCATGATCGAAGCTTATCGCCTCTTGGCGGAAAGAATGGATCAATTGGGAATGGACTATCCTTTCCATTTGGGCGTCACGGAAGCCGGCGGCGGGGAAGACGGTCGCATTAAATCTTCGATCGGAATCGGTAGTCTTCTTGAAGACGGAATCGGCGATACCATCCGAGTTTCTTTAACAGAAGATCCAGAATTTGAAATCCCTGTTGCTAAAGAGTTGGCTGACCGTTATTTGTCAGCGCCCTCTTTCCCAGCGCTCGATAAATTTTCTTCTGAACTTAAAGAGTCTTATAAAGAAGAGTCCGGCGTGGTATCACGGCGACACAGCATTTCCGCCAAGACCGGTCCCCTTGAATTGGGAGGAAGCTCGCCGGTAAGAATCATTTCGCGAATCAATCTTAAAGAAACGAAGGCCGCCGATGTGGTGGCCTTGCTTGAGGAGCGAGTTAAAAAAGACACGCCTCCTGAAATTCTTGAGATTCCTTATTTCACCGACGGTTTTCTAGAAAAATTTAATACGTTTCGCGGAGAGTTGCTCACCGAAACGCAGCGTTTGGGACTATGGGTCACATTTTCTTCGGGACATATTCCCGATCGGATTGACTTTCAAGCCGATGGTTATGGCTACCAATGCGGAGATACGATTGATGAACAGGAACTCGCTCGAATGGCCGAGGTGTGTCGGCGGTTCAGCGTTCCTTTGATTGCGTGGTCACAATCTCCGGAATCATTGTTACACCTGATTTCAAGATTGAAGGGCGCTACTTTTCCTGTATTGGCTGGCTTAGAGGGAAAACAAGCAACATCGAATGTCCATCCTTTACGGATTTTGACGGCAGGCTTACGCGCCGCTAAATCATCGGTTCCTATTATTATTTCCACAGAAAGCGAGGAGGGATTGGTCGGTTCTTCTGTTGTCGCCGGCAGCCTTCTTTGCGATGGAATCGGAGATGCGATTCGAATGAGCGGCGGCCCGCTCACTTCCACGGGTTTGGATTTCGCTTACAATTTACTGCAGGGAACCGGTAACCGGATCACCAAAACCGAATACGTTTCGTGCCCGTCCTGCGGCCGGACTCTTTTTGACCTGCAATCCACGACCGAGCGGATTCGCTCTAAAACCGGGCATCTCAAAGGCGTCAAAATCGCCATCATGGGATGCATCGTCAATGGTCCTGGTGAAATGGCTGATGCTGATTTCGGATACGTGGGCGGTGGGCCGGGGAAGATTAACCTGTATGTCGGCAAGCAATGCATCGAGAAGTCGATTCCGACGGAAATCGCTGACGAGAAGCTGATTTCACTCATCAAAGCTCATGGAAAATGGGTGGAACCCCTGGTCGAGGCGGCTTTTAAATAGTGCTTGCACCGTCGGAAAAGACTTGCTAGCCTCTCTTAGATTCAAAATGAGATTCAATTTTTTACGCATTAATTCTACGAATGAAATCCGTGTTGGAACCCCTGGTTGGTTTTCCCTTCTTGATTTCCCAGTAGCAATCCAAAAAGCGTTCAATTTTTTCCCCATTTCTCCTTTGTCGTCTGAGCACTCGACGGCACCGGGGTTCAGCAGTTAAATTAATAGTAGAGGTATAACAGAATGAGCAGTCAACGTGGTACAGTAAAATGGTTCAACAACTCGAAAGGGTTCGGTTTCATCGCTAAAGCAGACGGATCAGGAGACGTGTTTGTGCACTACTCCGCGGTCATGGGCGACGGATTCAAAACCCTCACAGAAGGCCAGGAAGTGGTATTTGATGAAGTGGCGGGAGAACGGGGTCCGAAAGCGACCAACGTCACGAAAGCCTAACCAGTCAATATTGCAAACAAAATCCCGCCCTCCTTTACTGGTCGGCGGGATTTTTGTTTGCTAATTTCCATTGATCATGAAAAAGAATCAAGCCGGTTTTACAATCCTCGAAATCATAGTGATGGTGGTTGTTTTGGGCGTTATCGGCGCCATCACCATCCCCAAATTTAAGACCATGCTGTATCAATCCCGCGAAGGCAGAACAAAATCAGGGTTGGGCGATTTGCGGGGCGCGGTCGCCATTTATTACTCCGATAATTTCGGTATTTATCCCTCCGATGAAGGAACACCTGACACCCGCTTAAGCGCGGTTCTTATCCCCAAATATTTGAAGAAAATTCCCGCTGTCGATTTACCGCATTTTCATTCAGGAAAACAAAACACGGTCCAAAATCAAATTGACGATCAAGGGGATTGGATGTACACGACATTGGATGGTTTTGTTTCGGTCAATTGCAGCCATGCCGACACCAAGGGAGTTCCCGTCTCGGAATGGTAATTCTGGACATCGGCTACGAAGCTCCCAAGAAAAAAAAGATCTTGGTCGTTGACGATGAGCAAGCCCTCCAAGCTGTTTTTTTCGACACTTTTATAGATCGATTTTTTGTTCAGTCCTGCTACCACGGGACTGAAGCATTGGAACTTGCGGAAAAGGAGCAGCCTGATCTTATTTTTATGGACGTCATGCTTCCGGACATCAATGGGCAGGAAGCTGTTAAGTTGCTGCGAGGTAACCCTTCCACTCAGAATATTCCCGTGATTATTATTACGGCCAAGGATTTTGATCCCTCAACCGTCGACATGCTGAAAAGCGAGCCCAATGTCCGAGGTTTTTTACACAAACCATTTCATGTGTCGGAAGTGCGGGAAATGGTGCGTCTCATTCTTGAAAAATGAAAAAACTGTTAATTCTCGACACAAGCTTATTTGTTAATCCCGACTCGGCCCGATTTTTTGGATCGGATCCGACGACGGCGTTTACCAAATTTTTAGAAATGGGCCAGACCACTCCTGATTTGGAGTTCTTGATGCCGCCCAGTATTTACACCGAGCTCATGCATTTTGCTGAAGAAGCAAAGGTCCCCAAAAAACTTTTGATGTCGATTCATAAAAAGCCGCCCAAGAAGCATGAAGTTAAAATTCCTGGTGTTTTTCTTTATGCGTTGGTGGAAGACATGCGTGATCGTGTTGATCGCGGATTGCGTTTGTCTGAACGGGTGGTGCGGGAATCCATACAAATGACACCGCCTTCTCCTGCGGCGCCGGGTCAGCAAGGTCCCCGGCCTGATGCGGAAGTGATCGGTCGGCTACGCGAGTCTTACCGTCGGATTATGCGGGAAGGAATGTTGGATTCGAAAGCCGACGTTGATCTCATTCTCTTGGCCTATGAAACCGGAGGCACGTTGGTATCGGCAGATCTGGGCGTGCTGGCTTGGGCTGAAAATTTTGGCGTGTCTATCCTCTCTCACGATCATCTGCGGGATTTTCTACTCGAACATTCCCGTCTCCCCTCCTCTTAAATAATTAAGGAGGAGTTATCCATGCGTCTCATTCGTCTCATGTTGTTTGTTGTCCTGTTCCCTTCCCTCTGCGGTGCTAATGATTCTTATCTGGATGTCGTTTATCGAAACGCGGCCCGCCATTGGTCTCTTGGGCAATTCCAAGAGGCCATTAATCAATGGTTCAAGTATTTGGAAATAGCCAGCCGGTTGGAAACTGAAAACATCCACGGAAGAATGGCGGAGGTTAAAGTCCTCTATCAGGAAGGTCGTGAAAAACTACGGAAGGAACAGCCTCTCCCGGTCCCCTCGCCGTCTCCGGTTCCCAAAATAATTCCTCAAAAGCCGCCGGTCTCTGGAACTTCCCTACCGACGACGGTGGCATCGAAAGATCCTGCTTTGGCCAAACGGCTCCTGGAAAAGGCTGAGAAGGCGGAGTACGCGGGTCATTATGAGGAATCCCGGCGGTTGGTTCGATTGGCGGTTCAATGCGACCCGGCCGATCTTCCTCTCCGAAGGAAATTAGAGGAATTGGACCGGATGTTGGAATGATTATGAAGGACGGTAACGGTTGGTGATCGGCATCCGGTGGTCGCGTCCGAAGGATCGCGGTGTAATTTTAATTCCCGGAGGGGCCTGGCGGCGCTTGTATTCGCTTCGGTCAATCAAAGAAATAATACGCGTGACATATTCTTTTGTGCCCAAGCCTTGCCGGACCATTTGATCCGCTGAAAGATTTTTTTCCACATATCCTTTGATGATGGGGTCCAAGGCGGCGTAAGGACCCAGCGAATCTTCGTCTTTTTGATTTTCTTTGAGTTCCGCTGTCGGAGCTCGGTCTATCGTGGTTTGGGGAATTAAATCCGTGCTGGCTCTTTTGTTGATGAACCGCGCCAAGTCATAAACGGTTGTTTTGAGCACATCCTTTAAAACGGCAAACCCGCCGGCGGTATCCCCATAAAGGGTGCAGTAGCCGGTGGAGGTTTCAGATTTGTTTCCCGTCGTGAGAATGAGCCAATTAAATTTGTTGGAAAGCGCCATGAGGAAATTCCCGCGAATCCTCGCTTGAAGATTTTCTTCAGCAATGTTGGGCGCTTGTCCGGCGAAATGAGGGGACAGTGTTTTAAGCATGCTTTCAAAATTTTCCTGAATGGGAATTGTCAGTATTTTCATTCCCAGGTTGTCCGCCAATTTTTTGGCGTCTTGTTTGGTTTCGTCCAGGTTGAAACGAGAAGGCATCGTTACTCCCATCACGCGGTCCGGACCCAGCGCTTCGACAGCGAGCGCGGCGACCAGGGCTGAGTCAATTCCACCCGAAAGGCCAATCGCCACTTGCTTAAAGCCATTTTTCTGGACGTAATCTCGCAGGGCCAGAACCAAGGCGTGGAAAATTTCTTCCGTGATCGGCAGGGTTTTTTTCAGGCCTGCCGCATGGGCGTCGTACAAACCTTCTTCAAACAAAGGCGTTTGTGTTTGGACCCGTCCGCCGGCATCGACGGTGAAGCTTCCGCCATCAAAAACAAGTTCATCCTGTCCTCCCACCAAGTTGCAATAGTGAATGGACGCTTTAAGAAATTTCGCGGCCTGCTGAACAACTTTATGGCGAGTGGCCAATTTCCCCGCATGGAAGGGGCTCGCGGAAATATTAAGGACGATGTCGGGACGCAACTTTTTTAGTGGTTTGAGGCCGGTGGGCCCCACCCAAATATCCTCACAGATCGTAAGGCCTATTTTATGGCCTTTATAAGATTTTGCGAAAGGAGTTGAGCCCGGAGTAAAGTACCGCACTTCGTCAAACACGCCGTAATTGGGCAGATGTTGCTTGTGGTAAATATTTTGGACTTTCCCTTTTTCAATCCAAGCGGCGGCATTGAACCGGGACCCTTTTTTTTCATCCACAAAACCAAGGACAACCGCACCCTGTTTGACGGAACGGACAATGACACGGAGAGCTTTTATGTTTTCATGAACAAAGGCGGGTTTTAGCAACAGGTCTTCAGGGGGATATCCCGTGAGAGTTAACTCGGGGAAAATGAGCAGGTCGTAGTTTTCTTTCCCCGCTTGCTCGATGAGGCCCGTTATTTTTTGGGTGTTTCCAGAAATGTCCCCAACCACTGTATTCAGTTGGGCGAAGGCGATTTTCATGCGGGGTGAGATCGCATCTCCTCGGCCAAAATGACGGCTTCGCTGATTTCTTTCATGGATTTGCGGTGGTCCATGCTCTGGCGCTGAATTTCGCGAAAAGCGTCTTGTTCACTCATGTTTCGATTGCGCATGAGAAGACCCTTCGCCCGTTCAATTAATTTACGCGATTCCAAGGCTTCCTGCGCGGCTAATTTTTCGGAAAGCAACCGGGTATTTTCAATGGCGGCGGCGCATTGATTGGCCACCGATTTAACGAAAGAGATTTCATCCGCGGTAAACTGGTGTTCCAGCGGTTTGTAGGAATTGAGAACACCCAGCGCTTTATTTTTATACATCATGGGAACAGAGAGCAACGAAACCAATCCTTGGCGGACCGCCAAATCTTTAAATTGAAAGGAAGGTTCTTTGCGAACGTCCTTAACAATGACCGGTTGCTTGGTGGTCACGGCTTTCCCGGTGAGGCTTCCATTTAATTTAACCGGCGGCTTGTTCCGGTAATCCGGGTCTAAACTTTGAGCCGCCACGATTCGTAGCTCTTGCTTCTTTTCATCGAGAAGCATGATCGAGCAAATATTGGCGCCCATCATCTGCGAGGTCATGTTCACGATCAATTGCATGATATCGTCTGGATACCGGTCCTGAGCCAAGGTGGAAGAAACGGCGGACAAGGCCTCCAGCGCTTTGGCGCGTTGCTTGGTTTCTTCATACAGGCGGGCGGTTTCAATGGCGCTTCCGACTTGGCGGCCGATGGCGTCTAAAAGATGAATGAGTCGGTCCGAATAAGGAT
>CAZJOE010000096.1:0-6954 GCA_964547555.1 uncultured Elusimicrobia bacterium
AAGGGGGCCGTGTACGCCTTGGGGGTGGGAGTCTTTTTTCATTTTGCCGCCCAGTGGTTCTGGCGGAGCTCGCTACGGAACTACACGTCAAGTTCCAGTTAGTTTATAGTGGATTTCCCTCTGCATAATAGTTATATTTCACCAGCAGTTCTGATCCACATTTCTCCAGGAGGACACATGGCCACAAGAAAAATCAACAAAGCATTTATGAAACCTCTTCAGCCCAGCGACAAATTGGCGGAAGTTGTAGGTAGCAAGCCCTTGCCGCGTACTGAAGTTACGAAGAAACTTTGGGCATACATCAAGAAGAACAAGCTCCAAGATTCAAAGAACAGACGGAACATCAACGCAGACGCCGCTTTGAAAGAAGTGTTCGGCGGAAAGAAAACCGTTAACATGTTCGAAATGACCAAATTGGTCTCGAAACACCTCAAATAATCATTTTTACCGAGATCAGAAAGGCGCTCCTGCAGCATAACGCAGCGGGGCGCCTTTTTTATTTTAAGTCCGTCATTCCGGCGAAGGCCGGAATCCAGCCTTTTTGGTTTCTTAATCTTTCGATTGCTAAATGGCTAATAAACGACTGGATCCCGGCCTTCGCCGGGATGACGGCTTAGGTAGATAGCATGCAATTCAAAGATAAAGTTGTTGTCATTACAGGTGCTTCTTCCGGAATTGGGAAAGAACTTAGTTTCCAGTTCGCTAAGAAAGGCGCCAAGGTCGTTCTCGCGGCGCGGAGTAAAGAAGCGCTTGAAGAGAATGCCCGCCTTATTAACGGCGCAGGAGGAGAAGCCCGCGCGGTTCCTACGGATGTGTCGGACCGTTCTCAAGTCAAAAACCTTGTTGATAAAACCATCCAAGAGTTCGGCTGCATCGATGTTTTCATCAGCAATGCCGGCGTGACCCACGCTCCGCTCGATTTTCTGGATCTGGCCGAAAGCGATTTTAGAAGGGTGATGGAAACGAACTTGATGGGATGCGTGTATGGCACCCAATTGGCCGCGCCCGTTATGGAGAAAACCGGGGGAGGGCTGCTGGTTTTTATATCATCCATTGTTGGTAAACGAGGGATTCCGCAGAACTCGGCTTATTGCGCGTCCAAGTTCGCGCTGCAGGGCCTCACCGAATCCATTCGGCCGGAACTTAAAAAGAAAAATATCCGAGTTGTGAATATCTGTCCGCCTGGCGTGGAAACACCGTTTTTCATCAACAACAACAGAGGAACGGCGCGGCGCTATAAACTTCACCCGGTGGAAAAGATCGCGAAACTAATTATTGAAGCTTGTGAGAAAGAAAAACGGGAAGAGTTGCTGACGTGGAATTCAAAAGTTTTGGCTTGGGGAAGTGTTCTTTTCCCAGGAATTTTAGATTGGATCATTCCTATTTATAACGGAGGTAAACAAAAGTGAGACCGACAGATTGGATCCTCATCGCTTTGGTGGTTTTCTTAGGCGCTGTTATCATTTTTCTCGTTTCATCCAAGAAAGGCGCGAACCTCCGACTGAAAACCACGGGGGGAGAAGGTGAAGACTGGGAAAATTCTTTAAAAGATCCCATCACGCAGATTTACAACAAAAAACATTTGATGCAGCGTTTACAGGAATGCATGGCCCGCTCTGACCGGGACAAGAAAAATATGGCGCTTGTCACCTGGGATATTGATGGATTTATCAGTTTTAACGATGAGTTCGGTCAAAAGGAAGGGGACCGGCTGCTTCGACAAGTAGCGGCCAGCATTAAAAAAACCCTCCGTGTTTATGATGAAATTTTCCGCTCCGGCCCGGATGAGTTTTGCGCGATTTTGTCTCCAGCAGACGACGGCATTGCCGCGGAAGTGACCCGCCGCGTTCGGGAGCTGGTATCCAAAGAACTTTTCGAAAAAGACGCCGAATATGCCCAGCGGGATTTTTCTCTCACCTCCGGATTCGTTTTTTATCCCAGCGAAAACCAAAGCCCGGAAGCCCTTCTCCATGCGGCCAATCAAGCTCTATATAAATCTCGTCTGGCTCATGTGGGGGCTGAATAATATGAACGATAAAACCGCTATTGCTCTTTTTGTTGGACTGGGATTGGTGGGGGCTTATTTTGGTTTGGCCCCCATGAGGAAACCCGCTTCAGATATTCCCAAGATGGGCGCGTCTTTAGCCACTGGAGAACTTTACGCCGAGGGCACAATCTCTTTGGCTCCCGGTTTGGAGGGGAAAGTAAATCCTGGAGCGGCTCTCTTTCTTTTCGCGAAGGCTTCCGGGATGCAGGGCGCTCCTCTTGCTGTTAAGCGAATCGAAAGTTTATCCTTTCCCCTTAATTTTTCTCTGACCACCGCAGATAGCATGATGGCCATGGATTTCTACGATGGAGATTTGACGGTGACCGCGAGAATTTCCCAATCGGGGACGGCGGGGCCCAAACAGCCGGGCGATTTGGAAAAAGGAATTCAGATTAAAAAGGGCGAATCGAGAAAAGTCCAGCTTGAAATCGCCGGTTGAGATTTACGCTTGGATGCGGATGCGCAGAAATGTGCTTAAGTCTAGTAGATAATTCAGACTGAGCTTAACGCCTCCCAGTGCTCCATTCACCAGTTGTTTGATCATAATCACAGCAACCCGATTGTTATAGATTTTCGCTGTTTCCGGAGAGAGTTTGTGCGCGGTGTTCATAATTCCTATTCCTGTTGAATCCAAGTTGCCCGGTCTGGCCTTGTCAAAGACGGTCACCACTTGGTCCAAATTTAAAACCCCATCAATATAGAGCGAGCCGGCGTTGATCACTTCAACGCGCCGTGATAGCTTCCCGCCGTTAATTTTGTTCATCATGTCCCTCAGTCGTTCCATTTCTTTTCGATTTCCCATTAGGTAAAGCGTTCGGTCTGCTTTCAAGGCGGCGCACACCTGCAAAGCCTCAGCAGCCAAGTTTTTCATTTCATTGGCGGACTGAGTTTGTTTCGGCGTGAATAAAAAGTTCCTATCCCCAATTTTTTCGCCCAGATCCGAAACCCCCATATTAAGCACCGACCCCGCCAAAATCGAATTGACTTGGTTGGTGTTGACTCTAAAGTAATTCAATGAATTCGGAGAGCGGAAGAAATTGTTAGTGCCAGCGGGCCTTATTGTTAATTTTAACGGAGTACGGTTCTTATCGGTCGCCGATATAAAACTTGAATTGGTAATTATCCGGTCATAACGAGAGGTTGGAAATGAAACTCTCACGTGATCATGGGTGCCCTCGACCCCGATTTCCGCGGTGTCCGCAAGAGCGCCGGAAGGGGGAGGAAAATACGCATACCATTTCAAGGGAGTGCCCATTCGTTTTACATTACGAAAATCCCAGGAGGCTTCTGATGTCCCGTTGGTATTTTGGAAGTTAATTCTCACCATCTCAGAAAGAACGTTGGTTCCTTCCGGTTGGATTTCCACAATCAGGCCGCCGCTCTGAGAAATCTCCTTCTTCAAGGTATCACTGATCTCTACGATCTGGGCAGAGTTTGCAGGAAGGGGCTGTTGCTCCACCAAGGCCGCGGGTGCTTTGACGGGATTCTTAGGAGCCGTCCGGCAGGAAATAAGCCCGGGAAAGCATAAGGCGATGAGCAGTATGGCAAGGGGTGAGACCGATGACCATGATCTGAAATCCATGATCATCCGTCCGATGCCGTAGGCATATTGATGCCCAATATCGTAAGCGCAAAAATAAGCGTTGGATGGTTTGTTGTCAAAAGTCGAAACTTCAATTTTAGTGATTGTCTTGGTTTTATTGAGATTTATGAGGACTTTCAAGATGGCGACCTCGAGAGTCAAAATCGCCACCCCATCTTTTTTAGATTCTCGAATGGAATTAATTTCATAGGGCCAGTTGTCCGCATAAACACTCCAAATTCCGTCTTTGTCTTTATTCGCAATGAATTTCACAAGGGAAGATGTATCACCCCAAATGTCAATCTTAAATTCTGTTGGGAAATTTCTACCTTGCTGAGCGATTCCAATGTCCCACTTCTTCCTACTTAATGCCACTCGGGCAGTTTTTAAATCTAAATGCCGAATGCTTTCATTGCTTTTCGGTTTGTAATTAAAGTCCAAATAGTAAGGAGACTGGACATCAACACGTTGGAATTTTTCCTCCTTCAATGAGGATTCATCAAAGGGACTGTTCTCATCAGAGTGTGCCGCCATCCCTTTTTTAAACTGAATGTTGATTTTGAATTCTCTTAGAATCCAATTCACGAAGCCGGTGAGAATGTTCCACGAAATGTGAGCCATGATGAACCAGGGGAGGGCATTGGGACCGGTATGCACATTGAAAAGCCAAGGCGTGATGGAGATAAGAGTAGGGACAAATGTTGTAAGAAAGAGGTTGGGGATTTTTTTAAGTGAATGCGGCGGCCCCAGAATCCAATGGAGCCCGATAAAAATAGTGCGCGCAAGAATCAGCGAGGCATGCCCAAAATTTACGGCCAAACCGATGACGATCAGCTCTTCAACAACCGGGGCCGCCCCATTTTCCAGGAACCACGCCGTGATCCTTCCTCGAATGCCGGAGCTCTTTAGTTTCTTCAAAAACTTCGCGGGAAAAATAAGAATGCCTTTGGATAATTCGTCTGCCCGGGTTAATCGTTCAATATCCGAAAGTACGCTTGGGGGAATGCCATTGATTAACAAGGGGGAGTTGGCGAGGATTTGTTGAAGGCCAAGGGCTGCGCGGCGCATGCGAGGATGAAAATCGACGTTTTCTTCAAGCTTGGGAAATCGGGATTTCTTGAAATAATAATTTGCATGGGAAATGTTCATGGATCGGGCCGCGGCAGTCACGTTTCCTTTGTGGTAGGAGATGCTCAAGTGAAAAACCAGTTCTTCCAGTTCCTTGAATGTGCAAGGAAACTTATAGCCATTCAAGTTTTTATGGCGATCTTTTTTATGGGTCCTCGTGGCGACGCCATGTTCTTTGCTTTTATTATAAATGGTCTGTCTTCCGATCCCGAGATCGGTGGCTGTTTTGAGAACATTTTCATTGTTCATTACAAAGGCAACCCGGATGGCATTCAATTCAAGCTCTTCAAGTGGAATTAACAATGAGGGATATGATTCTGCCGAACCATTTGAATTTCCTAGCGCTTTGCTGTGGAATGTGAGGGGAAACCCCAACGAACCGGTTTCAGCTAATGCGGGTTGGGGAAACCAATCTCCCAACAATCTTTTTATTCCGGAGATGGGGTGATCAAAATCGATTGTTGGTCCCGGTTCTTCTTTTCGTTTTTTGGATTTATCTCGTCGATAATTCAAATAGTCAAGGGGGAAGATGGCTGAAGCCAGCGGAGGAAAGAACGGGAAAAAGAATACGAAAGCTATTTTTATTTTCATCCACAGTGAAGGGCTTTTATATTCCTCCACCCACAAGCCACTCAAGAAGGAAAAGGAAATAGCCAGGCTGTGTTTATCTTTAAGGACAACGCCATGTTCGGATAAATATTGTTGGAGTTTGGATTTAAACTCAGGACCGGAAGCCAACTGGTCTGTGAGATAGAAAAGAATTCCGGAAGAAACAAGACGAAAAATATACGCGTCCATGACAACGGTGAGCGGGTCAATCCAGAAAGCAAACAGGAAAATAAAAAGATAAGCGTACTTAACAAGAAGTGGCACCCAATTCGTCCAGATAGATGGATAATTTTTCTTTAAGAACTCTCGCGGAACATGAATTGTTCCCATGATGCGAGAAGCATGATTTTTTTTCAAAAACGGTTTCCGAATAAACATCAAACGCCAGAACTTACCAGACAAGCTAATTAGTCTTAGGAGGGTGGCCATTGAGAACAAAGCCTTTGAGATCATATTTACGTTGGTTAAAAAAATTAACCATATCCCAATGACCACTAAAAGACTGGTAATAGCTTCGAGGTCGCCTTGGCCAAAAAGCCTTCTTTCTAATATCACAAGTCCAATGAAAATGACAGTTAGTAAACTGGCAATCATTAAGGGTTCCATTTCTTTGAGGAAACCCAGGCCGAAAATCGCCGGCACCATCCAGGCATGAAGATTGACACGAGATGATGCTGCTGAAGGGGTCAAGTCTCCAGTATTCAGTTTACCCGAGGCCGATACTGAATCCTGGAGACTTGACCCCTTCGACGAAGAAGTGCCTGGGAAAGAATGTAATATCAGGTATAATCTGTCCCTAATTATTTGAGCGAGGAGTTTTATATGAACGACTATATTTCTGTTGATCCAAATATTTGCCATGGCCAACCATGTTTTAAGGGAACTCGAATCATGGTTTGGCAAATATTGGAATTGTTGGAAGCTGGGATTTCTTCCAAAGAAATTACTTCCTCCAAATATTTTCCACGCCTGAAAAAAGACCATATTAACGCCGCTCTTCATTATGCCGCCGAGCAAATGAAAAACCGCAACTTTATTGCGTTCTCTAAAAAAGTTTCCTAGTCCTTCGTGAGAATTCTTATTGATGAAAATATTTCCGGCGACACCGGAAAGTTCTTGAAGTCCATTGGGCACCAAGTTATTCGGGCTCCTTTTGGTTCGAGTGATAAAGCCATCTTGGCCTTGTCGGAGTCCCGGAATGCCATCATTCTTACTCGCGACCGTGATTTTCTGAATTTCATTCCCTCCAGATTGTGTGGAATTGTGTATATCCAAATCCATCCTTCCGTTGCCGAAGACATAACCGAAGCCACTCGAAATCTTCTCCAGAATGTAAACGAGGAACTTTTGCGAGGACGAATTGTGATCCTTCGAAGAGATGGGTACGAGATTTTTCGATGACCTGTCAGAAGGGGGCAAGTCTCCAGTATTCAGTTTACCCGAGGCCGATACTGAATTCTGGAGACTTGACCCCTTCCTCTGATAGGCAGTTCCGAGTTCATAGTTGACGATGAAGTCGGCATGTTGGGCGGATTCTCGAATCTCGCGGTATTCAAACCACTGGGTTGTGGCAAAGGTCCAAGCGATA
>CAZJOE010000097.1:0-6944 GCA_964547555.1 uncultured Elusimicrobia bacterium
CAAGCTTTCCATACTGGTTCGGCGCGCCCGAGTGGCCAAAGTGAGAAGACGTGTCATCATGCTGTCGGCCGATTCGCGGTGGCCCGGGAAAATAAAAAGTGTTATCGCTTTCGGAGTTCTTTTGAGGATGGTCCATGGATAGGTGAGTAAAGTGGCGCCCAAAGTTCCGCCAAAAACCAGCGCCATGGCCCTGGTGTTAAGAAAAAACTGAGCTGTTTGTTCCCCGCCGAGCACCCAACCGATGGAGCTTAAACCCACAACCCAACCGAGCAATGTCATGAAATCCATGTTCTATCCTTATTATTTACTGGAACCGGGGAATCGCTGGTCCCCACTCTTGCGTCCCATAAATCTTCTGATCCGGTCCTGAATACTGTTATCCACCTCGACCACCTGGCCTTCTTCGGTAGGTGTTTTTTCACTTTCCCGGATCGCCAGACCCGGGGGCAATTTAATCGTGGACCGTAAAGAAGGGCCATACCGAGTTTGAGGAGCGCTGTCATCAATTTGAGCGATCTCCACCTGTCCTTCTTTTTCAAGCCGCCGCGCAATCATGGCGATTTTCCGCTGGGCCTCCAATGTGGCCTTTCCAGGCTTGGCATCGCTCAGTTCCAATTCTTGTTTGACGATTTCTGCCTTCCCTTCGGACAAGTGTTCTAAAATTTTGGAAATAAAATCTTCCGGCATTCCTTTTAAACTCATCACCAACGTCTGCAGATCAACTTCGCGCAAAACCGCTTTCATGCTGGACACTTCCATTTTTTCGAGGTCTTCGAAGAGGAACGTCCGGCGGCGGAGTTCATCCGCCATATCAGGCCGCGTTATTTTTAAATTCTCGAGCATCCGCCTTTGCGCTTCGGGATCCAGGGATTCGTAAACGGAATAAATTCGGTCCGGCCCGCCAATCAGATAATCGAGCCGTCGTTTTAAATCTTGCTCGATGTCTTCAACCTGTTCGGGAAGAAGTTGGCGAGTGGTCGCCAAGTGATTGGTCACTTCAGTTTGAGCCATTGGCTCCATTTTAGAAAGAACTTTTATGATCCAATCCGTCGGCAAATATCCCAGCACCACGGCCGCTTTTTCCGGAGTCTCACGGGAAAGAAGGACGCCCAAATTAGAAAGATGATCTTCACGAATAAAACCAAAAGGAGTGGTTCGTTTATTGGGGTTCTCCACCTGAAGGGAACCTGAAAAATTAGCCGGTCCCCCACCGCCGCCCCCTCCTGGCCCTGGAAGCCCCAAGGATTGGGCCATCAGCGCGGGAAGAATTGTCGAATCGCCAAAGCGGCCCCTGTCCCCATTGTCGACCGGTTTTAACGTCGGAAGGATTTGAACCAATCGATTCAAGAACCCCCGTAGCGGCCCAAAGATAAAGAGGAAGAAAACCACCACGCAAAATAAAAGAAGCGAAAGGCCGATTAACAACGAATAATCGCGGAGCCTTTGTTGGAGTTTCGAAATGCCGGTATTGTCCACAACCACCGTGGCTGTAGCCGGTTTCGGGAAGCTGGTTTGTTGAATGTCCAGCGTGTCACCCCGGCCTGGATCAAGTCCAATCATTTGCCGGGTCAAATCACGAACCTTGGTAACCAGTTCAGGTGTGACCGATTTATCCAATACCAGCGTTACGGTGATTCTCTTAATGAATCTGTGGTACACCTCTTTGTCAGGCCGAAGTTGGTCCGTGAGTTTCCGGATCGCATCTGCCGAACCGTCCATCCTTTTATTGGAGGGAACACCCGGCAGGAAAAACCCGTCGGTATCATCGGGGGCCGCTTCTTTCGTAGCGGTAATTTTAGCGATCGGCTCAACGCGAATCACCACAACAAACTGCCACGACTCAAGCATTTTACTGAGCGCTTCCTCAACCCGACGTTGCATTTGCGTCTCGAGATTGAGGCGCTCTCCATCAAGAGAGGTGTCAATAGCAGCGGTGGGAACAATAAAAACACTCGCGGCCATAAAAGCCGAGAGCCCTATCTTCGTCCAATTTTTATTAACGAGCTTGTTGAGCACTGTTTGAATTCCGTGACGTTCCATATAAGAATTTTTTCAAAACCTGATTGTTCGGATCGAGCTGAAGCGCTTTGGTCCAAATTTTCTGCGCTTTCTCCCTCTCGTTCATCGCGTAGTAAGCCGATCCCAAACGGGTCATCGCCAATACGTTCGCCGGCTCCAAATCGAGAACATCGGTACATTCGGCAATCGAAGAAAGATACCGTCCGTCATAAATGGCTTCGAGGGCGATCCGTAATTTGTATTCGACCAAGCTAACGCCGGGAGGCAGTTTTGGCATTTCCACTTCGGGATTATTGGTTTCGATGAGCCTCAATAATCTCTCAATTTCCGGCCGTTCATAATTTTGTTGGTGGGCATGAATCAAAGAGTTAAGCGCGCGCTTGGGATCGTTTTCAAAATATCGGGTGAGGGCCAAACGGATCAACTTATCATCGTTCTCAGTTTTTAAAGCAGCCTCTATGATCGGGGCCACACTTTCCAATTTTCGCCTCACCTCTTTGATACCGGCATCCTGAGGAAGCAATCGTTCCGCCTCTCGAAAAGTATCGAGGGACAATTTGTATTGGCCGTCTCTGTATTCGGCGATGCCTCGTTCGTAAAGAAGGGTGGCTTCATCTTGAGATTGCGCCGAGCGGAGTTGCTGCTGGCGTTCTTGGAGGACCAATCGGGATTGTTCCGTTTCAAGATCAACGAGATTGAGACCAAGCGGCTTATAATTTCCGATCAGCCGATCCAACACGAGGATACGCTCATGGATGCTCAGGCCATTTCCCACTTGCTGTCGGTACGCGGCAATTTCATTATCAAGGTCTTCCCGTAATGAGGGAAGAACATTTTCCGCGGAATTCCAACTCCAACCAAAAACCGGAGGAATTGCGGAACATGTCAATAACGAGCTGATTATGAGATACATTTTTAAAACCCTCAGCACATTTTCTAGCCTCTCTAAAACCTAAAGTTCTCTACTTATTTAAGCCCTTAAGAGGGTATTTTCAACCTATAAATTAATGAAATTCGTACGGTGGTTTTGTGGTAATCTGCACTTCGATATAAGTTAAGGAGTTGATCCAATGAAAGCATCAATTATTTCCAAAGTCGGTGGTCCTTCCAGCCTTGAATACGGTGAATTGCCAACCCCAAAGCCACTTCCCAATGAAGTCCTCATAAAATTAAGTGCAAGCGCGATCAACCATGTCGACATTTGGGTTCGTACAGGCAGTCCCGCTTATTCCGTTTCGCTTCCTCATATTATTGGGGTGGATGGCGCGGGCACGATTGAAGAAGTGGGAAAAGAGGCGGAAGGTGTTTCCGTTGGAGACCGGGTGGTTATTATGCCGGGGATTTCTTGTGGAGAATGCTCTTACTGTTTGAAAGGCCAAGACAACCAATGTCAAAAATTTGAAATCTTAGGCACCAAACGTCCAGGCACCTATGCTGAATATGTCGCGGTTCCTGACACCAACGTCGTTGTTCTTCCTGACAATATTTCTTTTGAAACGGCGGCGAGTTTTCCGGCAGCTTACCTGACGGCGTGGCATATGTTGATGGGGCGGGCCAAATTAACGGCGAAAGAAAATGTGCTCGTGATGGGCGCGAGTTCGGGTGTTTCCATAGCGGCGATCCAAATTGCCAAAAGCATCGGTGCGAGAGTTTTCGCTTCGACAACCAGCGCGGAGAAGGTGATGAAAATTAGGTCGGCGGGAGCCGATGACGTTTTCATCGCTTCGGGAGAAAAGAAAATTTCGGATTGGGTGATGGAGAAAACCAATGGAGTCGGAGTGGAAGTTGTGGTGGATCACGTCGGTCCCGCTACGTGGGAATCCAGTATGAACTCTTTGGCCAAATATGGACGGCTGGTAACGTGCGGCAGCACTACAGGCCCATCGGTTTCATTTCCAGCAAGGACGCTCTTCGGGCGGGATCTCAGTATCTTGGGAGCGAAGCTCGGCACCCAAAAGGAATTTCAGGAACTCTGCTCCCGGATTTTCTCAGGGAAAATTAAACCCCTGATCGACAAAACTTTCCCCCTCGAACAAGCGGCTCAAGCCCATGAATACATGGAAGCTCGGCAGCAGACTGGAAAGATTCTCCTGAAGATTTCCTAAGAAAAAAATTTCGGCGGGATTTTCTACTTTGACAGAAATTTCAAGGATTCGACGACTGTAGAGTTTTTTGATGAAAGAAAAACAATTTCGTTTTTAAAAGTTTCCCGCAGCCCTTGAACAAATTCATCAATCCAAGAGGGTGCCAAGACGCTCACTCCCTCGAAGTCGATTTCAAATTTTTCTTTTTCTGATTTGGGAGTCAGATTTGCCCGAGCGACCATCGCAGCTTCTCGGCCGGCAGGTCTTGAAATTAACAAATCACCGTATTTCCGAAGTTCTATCTTCATGAAAACCTCCATCCAAGAAGCGCCAAAGCTCCCGTTTGGGGCTTCGCAACTATTCGTTCTTCCAAAGTTTTCCCGAGGTCTGTTTTCATGGTTCCAAATTGAGCAATTCCTTGTCCCGAAATGAAATGAAGGCGATGATTGATATGTCCATTTATAACAGCCCGAACATATTTCAATCCATTTCCCCGTTTCTCTGGCGCTCTTCCAGAGATAATTTTATCGAATCCAACATCAACGGCCTCTTGATCCGATTTTAATTGAGGAACAACTTTTTTAAGTGAGCCTAATAGGCCACGCCCTCGGTCCGCAATCATGACATACACTGTGGCTCCATCTATATACGTTTCAAACCAGCAGCCCGGCTGGTCCTTCCAAGAACCCAGATTGTGATCGAACGTGTTATTGCCTAATTCGCCTATGACAGAAATTATCAATCCACATTCATCAGGAGAAAACTTCTTTTTCAATAAATCTCTAAAAAATCGATCAAGTCGAGATTGAAAAATGTCGCGGGTTTGACAAATGTTATCAGTTGATGCCAAATCTTTAGGACCATCAGAATAAAACCACTTAGAAGCTTCGGAAAATAAATTATTCACGTGATCCCATATAGACGACTAAATCAACGAAGCGATAAAATCGCCGAGTTGAGTTGTTCCCATTCCCATCTTTCCGGCAGCGAGACTCTTAATCTTCCCTGACGAAAGCGCTTTGAAAACGGCTTGCTCGATTAATTGAGCGCCTTCCGGTTCGCCGATTTCATCCAAGAGCATTCCCCCCGCGCAAATTGCAGCCAACGGATTGATCACGTTTTGGTTCGTGTATTTGGGAGCGGAACCGCCGATCGGTTCGAACATCGAGACGCCTTCCGGATTTAAATTTCCACCGGCGGCGATGCCCATACCCCCCTGAATCATGGCGGCCAAGTCGGTGATGATGTCGCCGAACATGTTGTCGGTGACGATCACGTCAAACCATTCGGGGTTTTTGACCATCCACATACAAGTGGCGTCCACGTGGGCATAGTCGCGTTTAATGCCGGCGTAATCTTTTGCGCCCACTTCGTTGAAAGCTCTTTCCCAAAGATCAAAGGCGTAAGTCAAAACGTTGGTCTTGCCGCACAAGGTCAGCGTATTTTTCTTATTACGCTTCTTTGTGTATTCGAACGCGTAGCGAAGGCAGCGCTCGACGCCCATGCGTGTGTTCACGGATTCTTGAATGGCCACTTCGTGCTGCGTTCCCTTGCGTAAAAATCCACCCGCACCCGCATACAGTCCTTCGGTATTTTCACGAACCACGACAAAATCGATGTCTTCTGGTTTTTTATTTGCGAGCGGTGTTTCCACGTTTGGATAAAGTTTGACCGGGCGAAGATTGATGTATTGGTCCAGTTCGAAACGCAAGCGGAGCAAAAGCCCTTTTTCCAAAATGCCGGGTTTTACGTCGGGATGCCCGATAGCGCCTAAGAAAATGGCGTCCATTGTGCGGAACTCAGGAACAACGGAATCGGGAAGGATGTCGCCGGTTCTTTTATAGCGTTCCCCACCCAAATCGTAATTGGCGTAGTCGAGTTTAAATCCGCGCTTTTTGGCGACCACGTCCAAAACTTTAATGCCTTCGCGAACCACTTCGGGTCCGGTCCCGTCTCCGGGAAGAACGGCAATTTTATAGCTGGTTTTTTTGGCTTTGCCCTTCGCGAGCGAGGGTTTAGTTTGATTGAGGGTTTGTGTCATTTGGTTTTTCCTTTTTTTCAGAATATCGTTTTAAAAAATCGTCCAACGTCGGACCAAACGCTTCGTGCAGCGCATCCAGCGTCCCCTCGACGGAAAGTTTGATCGGATGGGAGTCCAGGTATTTATCGATATCGAAACAAAAATTATCGGTGGTGTAAAAACTGCCGTTCACAGACCCAAAATCTTTCACGAGTAAGATGTCGCCGTTTAAAGTGATTTCAAGATGTTGACGAGAAACATACGGATGAAGAATTTTGATTGTGCACGGGGCCGCGCGGCCAATGGCCAAGGGCGTTTTCTCAGGCAACTTCATTAAAAGATCGACAGCGCCTGTATCGTACTCGAGAGAACTCAACATCCGCCCCTCATGGGGAAGAGGGGACACTTCCAAATAAAATCCTTTTCCCATGCCGAGCCGCAAGCAAATAAAATCTTCCGTGTGACTGCGAATGGCGTAGGTGCGATTAGCGGCCAACTGCTTCCACTTTGTTCCTGCAATCGCCTTCGGCAATTGTCGGGCCAAAGGGGTTAAACCTTTTCGGCCGCGGGATCCACGCGAAGGCGCCCGCTCGTTTTCCTGTCGATCCGGTTGATCGCGTCCAGATAAGCTTTGGCGCTCGCTTCAATAATATCGGTTGAGGCGCCTTTGCCACGGACCGTGATTCCTTTGGCCACTTCCAGCTGGATGGTGACTTCTCCCTGCGCATCTTTTCCGCCGGAAACCGCCGCCAACTTGTAGTCCAAAAGTTTTGCCGATTTCTTCGTTATTTTATCAATGGCTTTATAAACAGCGTCCACCG
>CAZJOE010000098.1:0-6844 GCA_964547555.1 uncultured Elusimicrobia bacterium
CTACAACATCATCGCTGAATGTAAATTTTTCAAGCAACAAAATCCGTCCGCCTGGGAAACCTCCGTCATTAATGGTAACTCGCAATACAACTGGATTCGCAATACGGAAATGTCCGAGGGAGGCAATTGCTCCGGAGGGTCCGACAATGGTTCGGTTTTGGAGATTGGCACTGAAAGAAGTTCAACCGATTTGACGCGTTATAACTTGATCGAGAACAGCGTTTTTTCAAAAGGCGGGCATCATGTTGTGGGTCTTTATGGAACCAACAACACTCTTCGCAATAATTATTTTCACAACGAGGCCTTTTCCAACGGAAGGGGAAACAGAACGCTTTATCTAAACGGAACCGATCCGGGGACGGGATACAATCTTATCGAAGGCAATCGTTTTGGATATGCCGCGGTTCCTTGCGACGCCGGACAAGTCGGCAATGTGGCCATGTCAACGCCTTACAATATTTTTCGATACAACATGCTTTATCACCACAACGCTTACGGCCTTGGCCTAGATGATTACACCAATCAATACGCCGACTCATCCGGATCCAACAACAAAATCTACAACAACACCATCCACAATTCCGGCAATGATGGGGCCAACGCTCTTTTATTTGTGAGGTCCACAGTCGTTGGCAATAGACTTCACAACAATCTTTTTTTCTTAAATTCCAACTTAGGCCATAATTCAAACCAAACCTATACCAATGAATGGAATGGGGACCTGGCCGGACAAAACCCTTTGTTCGTGAATGCGGCGGCGACGCCGCCGGCAGACAAATCTGATTCTACTCTTCCAAATTTCAACTTACAGAATGGAAGCCCGGCTATTAATAAAGGAGGATCTTTGACCCCTGTGGCGACCGCAGACTCAGGATCCGGCACATCTCTTGTGGTTTCGAACGCAGGTTATTTTCAAGACGGGACCTATGCTCCGACAGGATCAATTCAAGCTGATTGGATTGCCGTCGGAACAGTTAACAATACAGTTCAAATTGCCTCTATATCGGGCAACACCATCACCTTGGCCACCACCATCTCTAGAAACGACGGCGACCCCGTCTGGCTCTACAAAAAATCAGATGGCGTCCAAGTGCTATACGGATCAGCGCCGGATGCCGGAGCTCTTGAATTTAATAGCGGATCGGCGGACACTCTCGCGCCGTCCGCACCGACAAACTTAAGGATAAAACCATGAAAACACGTCTATTGTTTAAACGATATGTATCCCCTTCTTGATTTAACAACTATCAAACCAATCTTTATGCGGCTCGTGGTGGAGAGCTTTATGGAAACCAATTTAATTGCAGTGGTTGTGCCGCGAACTAATCTGATGAAAAACTCATCACGATTGGATTTCCGTTTATGAATGATTCACAGGAGTGCGCAAAAAATAATAATGGAGAGCAACTCACATGAATGAAAACTCGATCGGGTCCATGACGACACCTCAACCGCAACCATCGTGCAGACTGAACGCGCTTGTTCAGAAACTCATGCTATTCATCGTTCTTGCCTCGATGTCCGCAAGCGCAACCTCGGTATTCGCTGCGCCAAAGTTCGTAAGAGTTGCAGCCAAACTCAGTACGAATGATCCTCCGCAGGGAGGTCTAGAGCCATTGAAAGGGCAGGGCATGCTCAACGTTTCTGGCGTGACGGCTGGAAACTCATTGATTGTGATCACAAGCCTGAGTGTTGGGGACGTCAACATGTTCACCACCGTCACCAGCCCCGGAGAGATTTGGATCAGGGATGTACATTCGTACACTCAAGGCGGAATAACGGGCGATTCTCTCGACATATTTCATGCCTTTAATGTCTCTTCTGGAAGCAAGATAATCACAATTAGGTCGCCCCAAACAAGCAGGGCGCTTCGCGCATTCGTTCTTGAATACTCTGGTGTGGCGATGAATTCTCCAGCGCATCAGACTTCAATTGCCTATGCTCTTAATTCGTCAGGTGGGCCTCCCATAACTGCGAGTGCTGGGTCAGTGACAACCACAATCCCGAATTGTCTGATCATTGTCGGTTGTAGGACGGACAGTGATTTTTTGGGGTGGTCACCCGGACCCGGATATACGATGAGAGACGATCCCAACTCAGGACAGGAGCCGGATCAGAAAGTGGGAGTTGAGGAGATGATTGCGGTAGCGCCAGGAACATACTCTGGTACATTCACCATCAACAGGGATATCAATGCCTGTGGTATGGTGGCTTATTCTCCGGATGAAGGTGATAGTGTCGCGCCAGGGCCACCCACAGGATTGAGGGTCAAACCATGAAATGGCCCGCGAGAAAGTTTGCTTGGGTTCTTTTTTTCCTGCTTGTTCCGGGGGCCGCTAGGGCGGTCACCAACGTAACAACTTTTATAGACATCGAAACCGGAAACCATTCGGATCTTTTCACACCCGCGACCGCCCCCAATTGTACTTTCGGAAATCAAGGACGTTGGGAAAATGGGCGAACAGCCGTTACTCATATGACTGTTTCGACCAATATCAATCCGCCTGCACGAGACACTATACGAGTGGGATCAACGAACTTTCCAGACAATGGAACCAGATCCCTGCGCAAACAAGTTAAAGAAGGTGAATTCAATAAATTTGTTTTCACATCCGCACCTCGAGTGGCTTCTGTCGGTTTTTTTATTTACTTCAGCGGTGAAGGCGCTGGTTGGACGCCCGGCGCGAGCGATTATCGGGACTTTTTTGCCTTGGCTGGGACCAATGGCGTCCACTATCTTGTTTTGAGCGTTGTGGAAGGAGGCGCAGGAACAACAGCTCAAAATCCTCTTTTGTTTCAAATCCACACGGACAATCAAACATCAACACCAAGTCCGTTGGATGGTTCGATGCGGGGGTGTAATGGAGGCCTTCGTCTTGCGGTTGCTCCAGAGAATAAATGGATTTGGGTTGCTTTGCTCTATGACAGCGATAACAATGTGGCCCGGATGCAATTTTATGATCCCACGAACAATTGGGGTCAAATAGGCTTTTCTGGTCAGTGCCCGCTGAACTCCGGTGGACAATCCACATCCCCTGTTACGAGCCTAAATGACATGAAAGTGGGACAATCGGATGCGCATGGCACACCTCAAATCAACTCGGCCTATTATCTCGACGATATCCTTGTTGATACATCAGCAAATGCCCGAGCGAATTATCCAATTTTGCCGAGAGCTTCTGCGGACCTGATTCCTCCCTCTCCTCCCACAGGACTAAAGGTAAAACCCTAGGCCGGGCTTAAAGCTCGAGTTTTTTAAGCTCTTTATCGGTTTCTTTGAAAGGAGATTTAAGTCTCGCCTTGGCTCCATCGTGTGAACCCCACCGCCTAAGTTGGCGCAACACCCATTTGTATTGTTTGACCGCCTGGTCCCGTTCTCCCATCGCATCAAAGCAATAGCCCTGATAAAGCGCGGCCCATGTTTGCCACGGATTTTTCTCGTTCCCCGCCAGTTGGGCCTTCTGAAAATAGTCGGCCGCCTGTTTCCAATCTCTGGTTTTAAAGTGCGGCAAGGCCCGGGCGAAATGGGCTTCGCAAGAAAAATCAGACGAATAGATTTTTAATTCAATGTTCTTCTCAAATTCCACGGCGTCTTTGACCAGCTCCTCCGTTTGGTCCACGTTGTAGAGTCCGATAATTTTCATCAAATGGATAAAGGGGCTTTTGGGATGGTCCTGCTGAAGGGAGATGAGAACTTCCAACGCTTTCTCTGGCTTCTTTTCACTTTCCGTGTAGATCTGGGTCAGAAAAAGTTTGGAGGGGGTGCGCGCGTAAATTCCGTTGGCGGCCGCGTCTTCTAATTCTTGTAAACCCACTTTCGGATCGCCGCCTTGTCCAACAAAGGCGAGGGTGCGAACCATGGCGGGCAGGGTGGCCACAAAATAATCAAAAATTCCTTTCCCCATGTTGGCGTCTTTCAATTCCGGGTTAATTTTTAGGGCTTGAGTGAGATTCTTATAGGCTTTTTTCCCGCCAAAGTAGGCGCTCATCCATTGGCGATTGGTGGCTTGCCAGCGACCCAAGAGGCCCAGCGCTCCCCCAAGAGCCATGTGTCCCTCTCCTGTGGGATCTCCTTTTTTAATCAGCTGTTCGGAGACTTTAATGCAGTTCTCGACCGACTCTAAAAAGGGCGCGCTCTCTTTGGGATCGGCTTCCAGAACATAGGAAGAAATTCTCCACCAATGCGTGGACGCCACGCCAAAGGCCACCATCGGATGTTCCGTTTCGTCTCCTTTGATGGAATCAAAAATGGCCAAAGATTTTTCAAAGTTGAAATTATAAAGCTCATTAAGTCCGTCTTTAATGGCTTCGTCTAATTCAGGAGGAATTTTGTAAGGATGCTCCGCCTGAAGAAGGGGGAGGGAGAGAAAGGATGCGAAAGTCAGGATGGCCAGGAGCCGTTTAAAATTCATGACGATAAAAATAGCATATTCGTCACTAGCTGAAACTGAAGGCCACCACAAGCAAGGCCAGAGCGAGTCGGTAAATGACGAAGGGCGTAAAAGATTGGGTGCGAACGAAGGTCACCAGGAAATGGATGGCGGCCAGGCCGGATAAGGCAGCCGAAGCGATTCCCAATAAAAAAATGGGCGAACCCCAGTTATTAAGAAGATAGCCTATTTCTAAAAGGCCGGCGCCCGCGATAATGGGAATGGACAGAAGAAATGAAAGACGGACCGACGCATTGCGGTCAAACCCCAAAAGAAGGGCCGTCGTGATGGTGATTCCTGATCGTGATATTCCTGGCACAATGGCCAGACCTTGCAAAACTCCAACCAGTAAGATTTGGCCCAGCGTTGCCTGGTCGATCGATTTGTTTTTAGAGGCGTTGCGATCGATCAAATAAAGGAGGACCCCCATGACGCTGAGAGTTCCGGCAATGAGGAGGGGAGATCTAAAGCTGGTCTCGGCGTGGTGTTCAAAAAGAAGTCCAAGAATGGCTCCGGGAATGGTGGCCGCAATAATAAACCAAGGCAATTTGTTGATAGGCTCCCGTTGGCCTTGAAGAAAACCGACGCCGCCTTTACTTAATTGGACCAGATCCTTTCGAAAATAAGAGACAACCGCAATCAAGGTTCCCCAGTGAAGGGCCACATTGTAAGCAAGACCGGGATCTTCCCATTTAAAAAACCAAGGGATTAAAACCAGATGGGCGGAGCTTGAAACAGGAAGGAATTCAGTGACCCCTTGTACGAGCCCCATAATGAGCGCTTGCCAGAAATTCATGGGACGGATACTACTATAAACCTCTTATTGTTTTTAAAAGGTTGGGCTGTTAAGCTCTATTTATCGCCATGAATTTTGCATCTCGTATCATTTTTGAAATTGAAAAATCCCTGTTGGGAAAACCGGAGGCCGTGCGCTTGGCGGTTTCTTGTTTTCTGGCCGAAGGACATCTGCTCATCGACGATATTCCCGGGGTGGGTAAGACAACGTTGGGGCTCGCCATGGCGCGCTCCATTGGCTGCCAATTTCAACGGGTCCAATTCACCAGTGATCTTCTTCCGGCCGACCTTCTCGGCGTATCGATTTATAATCCGAAGTCCCAGAATTTTGAATTTAAACAAGGCCCCATTTTTCACAATGTGATCTTGGCCGATGAAATCAACCGGTCTTCTCCAAAAACGCAAAGCGCCCTTTTGGAAGCCATGCAAGAAGGCCAGGTTTCGATGGACAACGCCACGCATAACTTGCCGCATCCGTTCTTCGTCATCGCGACGCAAAACCCGCATGAGCACCATGGAACATTTCCTTTACCGGAATCTCAGTTGGACCGTTTCATGATGAAAATTAACCTGGGATATCCCGATGCCGCGGTGGAAGAAAGAATCCTTCGCGGTGAAGCCACCCTTGTCTCTCCCGAACCCGTTGGCTCTCCGGTTGAGATCGTGAAAGAAACCATTCGAATTAAGTTCATTAAGGTCGATCCGTCCTTGGACGCTTATATCGTGGCCTTGGCCAAACAAACCCGGGAATCATCGGTCATCGAGATGGGTCTAAGTCCTCGGGGAACATTGGCCCTTCGCCGCGCCGCGCAAGCGTTCGCGTCCACTCACGATAGAGATTATGTGATTCCGGATGACATCAAAGCGGTGGCCGTGCCCGTGATGGCGCACCGCCTGAGAGTCCGGATGGGAAACTTTAATGGAAACACCGACAAATCCAAAGAAGCCCTCGTCAAAGAGTTATTGGACCAAGTTCCAGTTCCTGTCTAGATCTTCCTCCCGAAAGAAACGCCCGTTTCGGCTGACCCGTGGGGGATGGATTTTTATCCTTTACACGATTGGCATCGGCGCGGGTGCCATCAACACGGGCAACAATCTGCTTTATTTAATTTTTGGTCTATTCCTCGGAATGATCCTTGCTTCGGGAGTTCTTTCCGACCTGACCCTCTGGCGTGTTTCCCTTGATTTGACCGCTCCGGTTTCAGGGCATGCCGGAGAATCACTCTACATGCCGGTGGTGTTGCGCAATTCCAAAAGCTGGTTTCCTTCGCTATCCGTTCAAGTGGAAGTCGAAGGGCGTTTGCGCGGACAATTGTTAAAGGGACAGGCTTTTTGTCCCTCCATTGGAAAAAAGTCCCAAGCTTCCGCCATGCTACTTTTACATCCCCGGGGGCGGGGGTCTTTTGAAGTTCAAGCGGTAAAAATATCGACCCGGTTTCCCTTCGGTTTGTTGAACAAATCTTGGATGGTCTCCCACCCTCCCACAGAAATCTTGATTTATCCCCAGCTTATGGAAATCCACGCGTTGCCCACACTTACTTCCCTGGAAAGTCCTGAAGCTGTTTATGACGTTCAAAGAAAAGGAGAAGGTGAAAACTTATTCGGGGTTCGGGATTACC
>CAZJOE010000099.1:0-6818 GCA_964547555.1 uncultured Elusimicrobia bacterium
AGCGTGAAACAATCGCTGATTAATAATTACATCCAAAGCCTTAAGAAATCTCAAATCAATGGTACGGCGGACTATGAAAAAGCTGCGAATACAATCGTAGATGTCCTAAAAAACAAACTCCACCTAACTGGCCCAGTAGTATCGGACGGCAAACTTTATGTCTTAGGGAAGTTCAAGGAAGAGAAGAAGTGGTCACACTTTGTATTTGAATTCCTGGAAAACACCAATTCTGAACAGTTCCCTCCATCTTCTCCCGCTTCAAATGCCTATAAGTCCACTCTACGGCCTGCGATGGGAACGATGCTCACCCAGGAGAACATTCCATTTCCGCTTCTACAGATTGCTGGCCAATCGTTAGTTGGAAACGCGCATTGCATAGGATTTTTTGATGAAACGAGAATCACATCAGAATTGACCAAGCGCAGATTCCAAACAGCAAAATCGATGTTACCGCCCTTGCGAAAAGTCTTCGGTGACTTTCTGGCTATCGTGGATGTTAAGACGCAAGGCAATGCTATGGCATTCAGCCTTTCATCTGGCCAGATTGGAACTCCTCCACACAATTCTTCCACTAACCCAGAACGCGATCAAGTTCTCGCGGCGGAAACAAGAGCATTGTCTCCGGGGCACGAATCGCCCAGCGTGGTTATAGTAGGGGCCGGGATTGCGGGCCTCGTGGCGGCCTACAAGTTGAAAAAAAGGGGGGTGAGGGTCACCGTCCTCGAGTCTGGATCCCAAGTTGGAGGTCGAATGAAAACCGAAACCTTGGACGGGATTAACACTGATCTCGGCGCTCAATTTCTTTCCACCTCTTATTCCACGTTAATCCCGCTTATCAAAGAACTGGGCCTGGAAAAAAATCTGGTGGAAGTGGCCCCTTGGACCGGGTTTATTCAAGATGGAAAAATTCATCGGATACGTTCCGACAATCTATTAACGCTCCTTACAAGCGGCGCGATGCAGTGGAAAGAATGGGTTGGATTTATTTGGAATGGAATGAAATTAGTTTGGTCCATTCGAGGTTTCAAAACCGGCGATTATTCAACCTGGCATCAGTTTGATGACCAAGACGCGTCAGAGTGGATCGAAGCGCATTTTGGAAAGCGGGCCAGGGATTACTTGTTCGAACCTTTCTTTCAGGGGCTGTACTTCCAACCTCTTGAAGGAATGTCTAAAGCATTTATCTTCGCCATTATCGCTCTAGGCATATCGAAGCCAAAAACATTGATTTTGAAAGGCGGCATGGAATCACTGACAAAAGCCTTGGAAGCGGAATTGCGATCTGAAATCAAATTAAATACCGCCGTCAAAAGGTTGAATGCAACCGACGAAAAAGTCCTGATTCAAATGGACCAAGAGACAATTGAATCTGATCAAGTCATCCTCGCCACACCGGCCTCCATCGCAAAAGATTTGTTTGTTCAAGCCGATGATATCGAACAAAAACTGATGGGCACAGGGTACAGCTCCTCGATACTCATATCCATCGTCGTAAATGACAAAAATTGGAGAGACCAAACGTCCTTGAAAGGCGTTTATGGCCTTCTAATACCCCGAAACGAACGGGGATCAATCGCATCTGTGGCTATTGAATCGTCCAAGCATCAAGACTGGCAGGGACAAGGTGAAATATTGAATGTGATGCTGTCTGGAGAGAAGAGCCTCGAAATGATCGGCCAGCCAGACCATGAGATTCTTGCCAGTGTTCTGCCTGAACTTACGCGATATTTTCCAAATTTATCAGATTCCTCTTATACGACCCACATCAGGCGCTGGAAGCAAGCTATGCCGACGTCGCCAGTTGGAAGAAGCAAACTCCTGGAGCAATACCGTCAACACAGAGGGACAAGGAAGATCATCCTTGCTGGAGACTATATGGGAATGCCATACACGGACAGCGCCGCGGAAACAGGAATTTGGTCAGCTTCGCAAATCTTGAGCTCAATTTTGGATCCGGTCCTTAGAGCGGCCGTCAGAGTTTTTCAAAGAAGAGGATGGATGAATGCGGCAGCACAGTTGGACCGATTCCGTAGAATCTATAACGTCGTGTTGGCGCCTTTGCTCGAAACATATGTCTTCCTAGTTCTTCCTGCAGCGCACGGTTTAGTTCCTCTCATCATCGTAGGATTTTTTGGATTTCTCCTCTCCGACACACTAACGGAAATCGCTTTCGATCGACATCTTCCAGGGGAACAGCGGAAACGCTTTTTGCAGCGAACCGCGTGGGCCTTGGCTTTTGTTGCTCCATATCTCCTTCCTTTCACGGGCTTGGCGATCTTTTCGTCCGGTGTTCAATTTTCAATAGTTGCGATTCTCCACATCTTTCGCAATTTCACACAAACCTATCCGTCGCTTGGACGGCTGCAGCAATTCCAGACGGAGGCTTCATTCGGCTCAAATCGATCGCGTTCAAGGGAAGCTAAAATAGAATCACAAGATCAAGTACGGAAACTTATTAGCCGTGCTCTTGCAAAAGACGTTCCAGGAATATCCGAAGATCGAGGCATTTCATTTGTAGCAAACTACATCGGGGAGGAATGGGAAGAAAATTCGCAGTCTCCATTTATCTTGCTTGATTTAGATGCGCTCGTCACCGCTAACAAAAATGGAATATCTATAAATTCCGGATTGGCTCAGGGTCTCCGCCGGATCAATGAATATCTTGGGAAAAACGGGGCGTCGCGGCAGACTGTCGGCGTTATCTTAAATCCGGAATCGACGGACAAATGGTCGCCAAGATGGGATGAGATCAGCAAGACGTTGGCAACAAAACTCGGTGTCAAAAAGGTTCGTTTGTCATTTAAAACTTCACAAGAAGCCGTGAAATATGTTCTTTCAGAAAAAGACAGCGGATCCGTCCTGGTCGTAACTGGAAAATCCAATGGAGATGTCTGGGCAGAACAATTAAGTGGAGCGACAATTCTTGAGCTCGGAGACCGAATGGCGATCAAAGGCCCTATGGCCAATGATTTTGCTGCGAGAATGGCGCGAATGGGATTGCGAGCTGAGGACCTAAATCTATATATTCCGGAGCCTTCGAGCTTGCGTGGTTTGACTGAAGAGAAATTGAGGGCAGAAATGCTTGTCGATTTTCAAGCTTGAGGAATTTCAAAACCGGTATGTCGGCGGTTCGTCTCTGACAGTCACCCATTGCCATTGAGTATATTCATCCAAATCGCTCGGGCCGCCAAGGCGCGTTCCATTTCCGGAATCACCGCGCCCTCCAAAGGGATTGGTGCCTTCATCGTTCACTGTTTGGTCGTTGATATGGAGCAGGCCGGTTTTGAGCTGTGTTCCCAACGCCATCGCCCGGTCGACCGATTTGCCGATAACGGCAGCCGCTAAGCCGTAATCTGTGTCATTGGCAAGGGCCACGGCTTCTTCGTCGTTTTTGAAACTCACGATGTTGGCGACCGGCCCGAATACTTCCTCTCTGAAAGCTCTCATTCCCGGACGAACATTAGTCAGAACGGTGGGTTTGTAAAATAGCCCATCAAAGGTACCCCCAGCCGCCAGTATTGCGCCGGCGTTAACGGTATCTTCGACGATTGAGTGAACTCTTTTTAGCTGCCGTTCATCAATCAGCGGACCAAGCGCAACTTCGGGGTCAGTAGGGTTCCCAACTTTCAATTTCGACGCCTTGGCTACCAACCGGCTGATCAATTCCGAAGCAATTGATTCATGCACAATGATCCGTCCAGAAGCCAGACAGATCTGCCCTTGATGGAGCCATGCGCCCCATGCAATGTTGCTCGCCGCTTGGCCAGGATCCGCATCGTCAAGCACTATCAATGAATTCTTTCCGCCCAGTTCTAAGGAAACTTTCTTCAGATGCTTGCCGGCGAGTTCCCCCACGCGCCGGCCGGCCGCGGTAGATCCCGTAAACGACACCATACCAATGCACCGGTGAGTGCAGAGAGCCTCACCCGCGTCTGCATCTCCCGGCACCACATGCAATACGCCGGCGGACAATCCCGCTTCATGAAGAATCTGCGCGATCATAAAGCCGCCCGCCACAGGAGTCCGCAAATCTGGTTTCAGGACAACCGCGTTTCCTGTGGCAAGGGCGGGAGCGACTGCCCTCAGAGATAAAATTAGAGGAAAATTAAATGGCGTTATCACCCCAACCACGCCGTGAGGCATCCGGCGCGCATAACTTAATCGGCCTGGCTCTGCGGGTAGTTTGACGTCTTGCATTTGCGACGCCAAATTGGCGGCTAAGTGCAACAATTTTGACGCGTGGCGAACCTGATACCGCCCTATGGATAGGATGGCGCCGGTTTCCCGAGCAATCTGCAGCGCCAGTTCATCCAAATGTTGCAAAAAAAGATCTCCGGCCCGGCGCAAAATAGCGGATCGTCCTTCCAGGTGGAAATTGCCCCAAGCTGGCTGGGACAAGGCCGCGGCCTGGCATGCGTTCGCAATGTCGTCCACGTTTCCAACGCCAATTTTCCAGATCGGCTTGCGAGTCGCCGGTTCAATGACTTCTTGTGGTTCCCCTTGAGACGGGATCCATTGACCGTTGAAAATGCGCCCTGCCCATTTATTAGGGTCGAGGAACACCTTGGATTCAGAACCAGCCAGCGTCATCGAGCAACTCCACACATTTGACTTTCCAAAAGGGTACTCAGGTCTACCTGCCTAACATCACAGTTAGCGATGCCAGTGTTTCCACGATAATCGAGGGACCTCTCCGAGACAGCTAACCAATGTCCACTTGCAAACCTTAAAAGATGCGTTACGGCGTCGCTATCGGACCCTAACGCCGAGCAGCGGGAGGAAAACATGCCGATATACCGAGCAATTTTCATGTCGGAGTCGTTCTGCTTTATACGGACAGAACCATCGGGACCGTCAAGTCGCAAAAACTTCACCGACTGAATCGGGAGTGTCGCTCCATGTCCTAATGCCTTTAGATAAGCTTCATACAGCACCCACTGAATGACGAAATTCTCATCCTTGGATAACTTGTCATCAAGAAGCATCTCGTGTTGTCCGGCCGTTCTCACATGTGCGATTGCCGCGCTGCTGACATGACGCGTTTTTTCAATGTCTACTCCAATCTCTTTGCGCATCGACAGTGCGACAACAATTTCGTTTTCACAATGAGATATGCTGAACCACCCCCGGCATTGATCGTCTCCGAATAAAAGGTGAGGCTTGCCAGACTGTGGCTGCGAAATCGTAAAGGCATGATGATTTTCTGGAAAAAAGTTGAAAATGGCGTATCGCACTAGAGCGCGGCCCAGGAGATAGTGCATAGCCGCGGATTCAGGCCGATGCTCCGATAGTTCGATTTCGGATTCGAGCACCATGTTATTGTGCAACAATGTTTCAATCAAACTTGGTGTCCAACCAGAACAAGAGAGCCTCAAAACTAATATGGGTGAGTGGCTAAGTGAAAAATCGGGAGCATCAGTCATCTTAAAAATCCAATTTAATACCGAGTTTCGTTCGACTCTCATCATCTAACTTTCCAAATAACGATGCGTCATCACCATTAAATTGATCTCTCTGCAGGCTAAGTTTCAACCTCGCATTGATTTGATATGAAACGCTAGCTCTCAGCCACACGCCATGCTCGTCCAAATCCCGGGCAAAAAAACCTTTAACTTGAAAGCGGTCTTGCCAAAAAGAATTTGTCGCCGATAAGGTAAATGTATTTTGTTCACGTCCATTAATCGGCTGAATCGCCCCGCCCGAGTAAGACGTCTGAAAAAATTGGGCGCCGAATAACCATTGCTTAATGTATCGATCAACTCCCAGCATCCAAGAGGCTTGATTGTATTTCAGATAATCAATGCCCAAAGTCGACGCTGGCAGATAAACAGTGGGAAAATATGCGGATTCACCACGCACTACCCAATTCGACAGTTGAAGATCGAAACTACCGCCCATCACCCATTGGCGATAATCCACCTCACTGATGGAACCCGACAAACCATCTATGACAAAATAAGGTTGTGGCGACCAACGATTGAGAGCGTTTAATGTCCAACCCAGGTTCGTTGAGTTATTTTCCCACTTAAAGCCCGCCTGAGTTCGGCTAAAGAGCCATTCGCTTGACCTTTCTGATCCGCCAACCGCATCTACTAAAATTCCCTGCACTCCCCAGACTTCTGAAAATCGATCTTCTGGTGCGGGTAAAATGTCCGCCCTTCTTTCTGGAATAACAAGAATTTGGGCAAAATTCTCGGAATTCACCCTCCTTTCGACTCGCAACATGGCAAGCGGAAGTCGAGAAGACTCGCGGTCATCCAAAATGAATTCACGATAGTCAAAGGGATGCACAACGTCTAATACCGGCACAAAATCAGCCTTGCCCCAAACAACGGATTGCCTCCCTATGCTGACTAACCAAGCCTCCTTCCTATAATTAACTCGGCCCTCTCGTAAATCGCCCTCTAAAGTGGGGTCAGGACTGAGATACTTATCGGCCCGGAATCGCCCAGAAAACTTAAATTCGTAATCAGAAATCGATTTTTGTCCGGATAGATTAAGCTCCTGGCGACTTAGCACCGGGATTTTCAGATTTGAACCGTAAGCTTGTTCTACCACGGCATTGCCATACAAGTTCAGGGGCTGAGATTTGGCTATTTCAGGTGTAATTGACGATAAGAGAAAGCAAATACCCCAAAAAGAGTATCTGCAATAATTCCTCACGGCCGATTGGCTATCAACCCAATTAGCGCTGAATAGTCCTTATGTTTTTGATCCGACGGAATGTTTTTGAGAGCAGAGGCCAGGAATGAGGAAAGAAGCGGATGAAAACCGAGAGCGACGGCATGATCACGCGCCAAAAGAATGTCCTTTTCTAG
>CAZJOE010000100.1:0-6811 GCA_964547555.1 uncultured Elusimicrobia bacterium
GGAGGAGAAGGGCAAGCCCATTCCAAAGTGGTGGCTTCCCAAGGATTTTCTTGGACTTTCTTGCCTTTGAAGATGCTCCAGAACAAATTGAAAATAAAAGGAAATTGAAAAATAAAAAGGAGAAGTGCCGAAATCAACTGAAATTTATTGAGCGGTTGAATCAATTGATTGTGGACTTGTTCCAATGGATTATAAAGGCGGCGTTGCATGCCGGCCATTCCTTGAATAAACATGGGAAGAAAAATTCCATTCATGAAAATGATCGTACCCCAAAAATGAATTTTTCCAAGCGTGTCATTCATTTTCATTCCGAAAATTTTTGGGAACCAATAATAAATTCCACCCATCAGTGCGATCAACGATCCCGTCACGACCACATAGTGGAAATGGCCGATAACATAGTAGGTGTCGTGCAAATAAATATCGGTGGGAAGAAATCCCAGAGGCAAACCCGTAAGGCCGCCGATACCAAATAGAGGCAGGAAAGCCAGAGCGAATAACATGGGGGTCGTAAACCGGATCGAGCCCCCGTGAAGACTGTATACGACGCAGCTTAAAATCGCCACGGAAGGCATGGATATGATCATGGTCGTGGTCATAAAAAAAGTGGCCAAGGAAGTTTTCATGCCGCTTAGAAACATGTGATGAGCCCACACCAAAAATGAGAAAACTCCTAAGAAAATGAAAGAGCCGACCAATGTTTTATAACCAAACAGAGGTTTTCTCGTATTGTTCGCGATGATTTCGGCGACAATTCCCATGGCGGGCAAGATCAGCACATAAACTTCCGGATGGGCCAAAAACCAAAATAAATGTTGATAAAGAAGAACGCTGCCGCCTCCCACACGGTCCAATAATTGGCCAGAAATAACCAAGCCCGCGGGTAAATAGAAACTGGTTTGGGCGACCCGGTCCAGCAATTGGAGAATGGCTCCTGCTTGAAGAACAGGGAAGGCGAATAAAAGAAGAATTGCCGTAATAAATTGGGACCAAACGAAGATAGGAAGACGCATCCAAGTCATGCCGGGGGCCCGAAGGTTTACCGTGGTGACGATGAAGTTGATGCTTCCCAAAAGGGAAGAGGTGATAATAAACGTCATTGAAATAAGCCACATGGTTTGGCCGGAGGTGGCGATAATTGAAAGGGGCGCGTAAGAGGTCCATCCCGACTGCGGCGCGCCGCCCGGCATCAAGAAACTGGAAAGCATGGTAACGCCGCCAATGAAATAGACCCAATAGCTCATCATGTTGAGCCGAGGAAAAGCCATGTCGCCGGCGCCGATTTGAAGGGGGAGCATGTAATTGCCGTAGAAACCAACGCCCAAAGGAACGATTCCTAAGAACACCATGATGGTGCCATGCATCGCGCCCAATTGATTGTAAAACTCAGGCAGCATGATGCCGCCAGGCGCCATGGAATCAGGAAAAAGGCCGCCGACCAAGGGAATGGGCTGGCCCGGATTGGCCAATTGCCACCGCATGAGAAGGACAAAGACAAATCCCAGTAAAAGAAAAACGAGGGAAGTGAACATGTATTGCAAACCGATCACTTTATGATCGAGAGAGAAAACGTATTTCTGAATAAAGGAAGGTTTGTGATGGTCTGTCATGAGGGTTGCGCGGTGGTCGCTTGTTTGATTTCTTTTAATTTTTCTTCAAATTCTTCGGGAGCATAAGCGATAACTTCGCCTTTCATCCGGTAATGGCCCAGCCCGCACAATTGAGCGCAACCGATTTCAAACCGGCCTCCTCTGTTGGCTTCAAACCAGAGTGGAATTCTCATCCCGGGGACCATGTCTTGTTTGACTCGGAATTCAGGAACAAAAAAACTATGGATCACGTCTTTGGAGCTCATGTACAAGAGCGTCGGTTTTCCAAGAGGAACATGGAGCTCGTTCAGGGTGGTGATATCGTCTTTACCGGCCGGATCTTCCATATCGAGACCGATCATGTTCTCCGGAGCGATCTGTTTTGAATCAAGCCTGCCAAAAACGCCATCGGGCCCGGCATAGTGAAAATTCCAAGCGTATTGTTCTCCCACCAGATGGACCACGTTCGAATCACTTTCCGCGGGGAAATCTTCTTTGATTTGCGACCAAATTGGAAGACCGAGCATGAAGATAAGCCAAAGCTCAAAAGTCAAAATGGCTGCATCGGGAAGAAAGGAAGCAATGGTCCATTTATGAACATTGGGATCTGCTTGGGGGTTTTTGCCGCGCCGGAAGCGGATCAAACAATAAGTGAAGAAAAATCCCCAGACAACAAAAATAAGGCCCATTCCAATGTGGAGAATGTGAAGCGATCGGTCGATGCCGGCCGCATAGGTGGAAGCGGCGATAGGCAATCCATAAGTGTAATTCGCAATTAACTCGTTCATGAAATTGAAGCCGTCATCCCCGTCTTGGTTCGGCTATCGCTCACCATGCTGAGCGTAAGTCGAAGCATCGCTGGGATGACGGCCAGAAGAATTTGTTTATTTTTTATGCGCCTTTGAAGGTGAACTTAATGGATTTTGTTTCGGTTGCGCCGACGGTCACGGTTTGTTCGGACACGCCGTATTTTTCATGCCAGGCTTCGATCACATAAGTGCCGGCGGGAAGACCTTGCAACGAGAAAGAGCCGTCGTCGCTGGAAACAGCGGCGAATGGATGTTCTTGCACGCCGATCCACGCGGCCATCCAAGGATGAACATCGCATTTGACGGGGATCATCACTTCGGCTTTATCGAAGGACTTCTTGGATTCCATTCCTTGAACGGGCTGGCCGAAGTTAAAACCTTTGTTGATTTTGGGCCGGGCGTTCACATTGTGAAGGACCGCGTCCGAGTTCTTTACGAGGAGCTCTTGTCCGGCTTGAACAGCCACCACGTGCGGTGAGTAGGTACATCCATGCTGGTCAAAAACAACGGGAGTGGCGGAAGGGGGGAATTTTTTATCGCCGAGGCCGCTTTTCACGTAAACGTAAACGTTTTTCAGGGTTCCATTCGGGTTGACCACGACTTCGTCAGAGTTCACGCCGGAGGCATGCTGCGTTTTGCAGTAAGCATCAGCGGTCATGGTGATTTTCTTAGGGGTCGGTTTGGTTCCGGTGAAGGCCACGGATCCGGAAACAGTGGCCCCGCCTGCGGCGACTGCAGGGGCTGCGGTGGTTGTTTCAGTCGCGGGAGTTGCGGTTCCTGCGTCTTTCTTTCCACAACCGCCCAACATCAAAATCGTTGTTAATACATAAATGCCATGTCGAAACTTCATTTGTACGTCCTCCTATTATTAAGAAAGGATGAAAGTATCAATCTTCCAAGATGCGGTCAAGGGCCGGCGGGATTGTTTGGTTCTCAACATCTTACTTGTTAGCATGGGCCCATGAAGGAACAGATTGATTTTGTTTACCGGAAAATTTTCTCATACGGGATTGGAGAGAGGACAGCCACTTTTTTTCATGGTTTTCACTGGTCGATCGCGGCCGCGGTCATCTCCAAGGGTGTGGCCGGTTTCACGACGCTGATGGCCGCCCGCTGGCTGGGTCCCAAAGAATTCGGAGAAGCCAATCTTTCTTTGGCCGCCACCCTGTGGATTCAAATCCCCATTTTTTTAGGGGTCCATACGGCGATCATGCACTATGTTTCCAAAGCCCCTCCGGAAGACAAGCCTTATTGGATCTCTCAAGGGATCAAGCTCATGACCGGAATCGCCTTCCTCACGTGCGGAGCGGGTTATTTGTTCCGCGCTTGGTGGGCCTCTTTGCTTGGAATCCCCGAAAAGTTTTTCATTTTGGCGCTCGTGTGGTGTTTTTGCTTTTGGTCTTTGATTCTCCTTAAATCCCTTTTAAACGCGCTTGAAAAATTTGTGTTCCGTTCCTGGGTGGAAATTCTTTTCGCTCTTATTTTCCCTCTCAGTTTTTTGTTTTGGGCGTTTAGCGGTTTTCGCAGCGCCGCTTATATTCTCGGACTTTCTCTTCCTTATTTGGTGGTGGGGGTGGGAGGACTGGTTTATCTTCGACCTTCCCTTAAAGGACGTTTCATCGGTTCAGAGCAAACCAAAAAATTATTTTATTTCGGACTCCTCAGTACCACCAGCAGCCTTATCCTCGCGTTGTTTGAATCGCCTGCCAAACTTATTGCCAATAAAGTTCTCGATATCAGCGAAGTCGGTATTTTGTCGGCTTATCAAAGCGGGTCCACGCAGATGTCCTTGTTTCTTTTGATGGCCGTGTCTCAAGTTTTTTTCCCCATCGCTTCTCGGACCCCGGACAAAAGGGTTTTATTTAAAAAATTGAATTATGTTTTATGGCGTCTGTTTCCTTTTCTGGCCGTGTTGTTTGCCGCAGGATTGTTTCTTTATTTTTTCGTTTTGGGGCGCAATTATTCGATTCATCCTTCGCTCTGCGTGTTGTTCTCCGTGGCGGCGGCGCTGGGTTTTGTTTACGGAATGCTCCAGTGGTTCATTCTTTCTTATGGATGGCGCGGCATCTGTTTAAACGCGTTGACCGGCGTGGCGGCGGGTTGCGTGAATGTCCTCGGATGTCTATGGGCCATCCCCCGCTTTCATATTTTGGGAGCCGGAGGGGCGTACTTAACGGCGACGGCCGTGTGGATTGGTCTTTTGTATCTTCCGCCCGTTCAGCGGTGGCTCAATGCCGCCGAGGAAGCGCATGAGTAGAAAATTTTTTATCGGAGCTGCGGCCTGTTTGTTATTTTTTGCGGGACTGGCCAAAAGCGCTCATGATCCTTGGGCGGCCACGTTGATTTATGTGAGCCTTCTTCTTTTATTTGTCTTGATGATTGTTCTGACGCCGCGATTTTTCCCGCCTCCTTTGCGCTGGCCGCTTTTATTTCCCGCCCTCCTGGTTTTAATCGTGCTCAGTGTTTCATTTTTCCGGTCCGCCAATCCTTACGAATCATTTTTTGAAATTATGGATTGGGCTGCTTGCTTGGTTTTCTTTTTTATTTGCGTCAACGCTTTTCAGAAAGAAGAGGACGTTAAATTTTTATGCGGGGTCTTTGTTGTTTTCTTTGTGATCGAAGCCGGCGTGATGTTCAGGGAATGGTTGATTATTTACTCTTTGGTATCCGATTTGATCATTCCCTATAAAGAACCGGTCGGAACTTTTATCAGCGCCAACAGCGCCGTCGCTTTTTCATTGCTTTGGTTTCCTTACTTTATCCGGCAAGCCTTTTCCTCCGCGTCCGCTCCATCCCGTTGGTATTGGACCGCCGGCGCTGTTTCCATTTCAATAATTCTTCTTTTGGTGTTGAGCACCTGGAGCGTTTTTTGCCTCGCGGCGGGTGCGTTGGCGTATGGGGGGCTTGCACCACTCCGCCGTTACTATCAGAAGAACCGAGTATTATTTTGGATCGCCTTGATCGTACTATCGGCCGTTTTGTTGTCTCTTGTTTGGTACAAGCTCGCGCTTGTGTATGAATGGGCCGGCCTCAAAACCTTGCGGATCGCGCCGACGAGCCGATTGGAATGGTGGGTCGCCGGTTTGAGAATGTGGAAAGACCATCCCTGGTTTGGGGTTGGAATTGGGAATTTCCCCAGCGCTTATCTCACTTACAAAATGGGAGCGGGTCAAAACACGTTATACGCCCATGGTTTTTTCATTCAGATCTTGGCGGAGGCGGGGTTGGCGGGCGCGGCGGCTATTTTTCTTTTCATCGGGTCCTGTTTGTTTGTGGCGCGTTCGGAAATATTCCGTCCGGCTCAACCCCTGGCCACCGGGCTTCTGATGTTTTTTCTTTACAGCGCCATTCATGTGAGTTTTGAATATCTTTCCCATCTATTGGCGTTGGGATTGTTTTTGGGAATTCTTGTTTCTCGAACGGAGGAGGGTTTGAAGGGAACCCCCCGGCTTTCAATGAAAATTTTATTGGGGGGGGTGGCCCTTGGGGCAATCCCCACTGTGGTTTCTCCCTTTTTCGCCAGTCGTTTGTGGGTGGAGGGGAAAGCCGCTTTCGCCGATAAAAAATGGGACGAGGCGGAAAAAAGTTTTAAATCCGCCCTCGAGCTTGACAGACGATGTTGGGAACCTTACTGGGGCCTCGCGCGCGTGGCCAAAGGTCGCGGCGATCTCCAGGAAGCCCGCCAGTGGGGAGAAGAAGCGCTGCGAAGAAACAAACTGGATCTTCGTCTCAAAAAGGCCGTTGAAAACCTCTAGCGTTTTTTCCGAAGAATTCTCATGGACCCGCGACTGTGAGAAGAGACGGCCGGCCTTGGTTTTTTAACGGCTAATTTTTTAGAAACCAACTCTAAATTCTTTAACGCTTCCGGTACGCCGGGGGACGCCGCCACCACTTTGCGATACACCGTCTGCGCTTCTTCATATTTTTTTTGAGCGAAAAGACTGTCTCCCAATCCCAAGAGCGCCAGGGGATCGTCATTTTTCATTCGGAGGGCGTTTTGAAAAGCTTCTTGGGCACTTTTATGTTGAGAGGAAGCGAGGCAAATTAATCCCAAGAGATACCCTGAGTCATAACTTTTATCCGACAATTTAACGGCCACGCGGAACGCGTCCGCCGCTTGGTCCGGCTTTTTTAAGGCGTAATACGATTTACCTAAGAGTTCATAAGCGTCGGCCTTCTTTTCATTTCCATTGCTTTCTTTCCATCGCGGCAAAGCCAGGGTGAGGCTGTCGATCACCACGGTATGATTTTTTTCCTCGAAAGCGCGGCGGGCTTTGGCCATCAGTTCATCAAAGTTTCGTTCGCAAGCGGCGAAGAGAACCGGGAAAAGAAGGGCAAAAAATAAAGGGCGGATTTTCATTGGCTCGGATTCTAGAACATTCAAGGTATAATCCCCACCATGTCGGTCATGAA
>CAZJOE010000101.1:0-6775 GCA_964547555.1 uncultured Elusimicrobia bacterium
AACAATTAGCCTCCATTCTTTCGTTGGATCGCGTGGAGTTGTTGGAAGCGGCGGGGGAAAGGCTGATGATTGGCGTGGTTCCTCGAGAGGGAGGGAAACTTCAACACATATATGAAGAAGAAGTGTCTCATGTACCGGTGTTTAAAGCCATGGAGATCATGAGTTGGCCTAAATTCATATCGGAAAACATTCGCCAAAAACCCTATGTCACGATATCGGTTAAAGAAACCTCAAAAATTCCAGAACTTAAAGGGCGAACCTATTTCCTGGCACAGGGTGATACCGTCGAAGAAGCCTTGCTTAGCATCGGATTAAATCCTTATAAGATTCCCATGAAAATCCTTTCTTTGGGAGCAAAATCAAATATCAAATTAGATTTGGAGAGCCCGCTAAAGGAAAAACAACAGCTGATCCTTCTTCCCAAGATTAAATCCGAAAAAAATCCACCCGGCCGGAACTCGCAAGGAATCGAACCCTCCGATTTTTTAAATCACAACGAAAAAATGAAGGGGCGGGTCCCGTCAAAGGGGAATGGTGATTTGATTCCGGTGGACCCGTATATTTTAAACCGGGCGATGGGAACAGTGTACAGTAGTGGCACTGGAACAGAGTCGGAGAAAGCCGTTAGAAAACTGTTGGGAAAACTCGTGGCGGAGGGACGGGTTTATTACAAACACGGAATCGGGGGGACGGCGCGTGCGGAAAAATTAGACGATGGGTCGTTCCAGATTCTTTTTGAAGGTGATTTCAAAAATATTTTTGAAAAAGGAGACGATAGCGAAGCGCTCTTCACTTTCATTGCGACAAGATTACTGCACGAGGCCGCCGAAATATTAATGGAATCATCCGATTTGGTGAATTGGCCTAAAGGGAGGTTAGATCCCAACATCACGAATACCGAATTTTTTGCTTATCAAACGGAACTCCAATTTCTTCGGCGGAATCCGGCGTTTTTATCTCAATTCTTGCCGCTGGTTAAAAAAAGCCCGATTCTCTCGCCGCTTTTGGTTTTTTACGGTGAAGCTCTCACCGGAATTCATGAAGAGGAAGCGATTTTAAATTTCTTACGCGAGCTCCATTTCGACGTTTCAAAATATGACCCTTATGCGGTCGCGAGCCTCAGTCGGCATATCAGTGAGAACCATAAACCATCATCGGAAAAGAGGGGCCGGTCCGGACCCAGCAAGCGTTATGCCGAGCAGAATGTCACCGCTCTTCCTCATTTGCCTTTCACGATTATTGCCGAAGATTTTTTGCCGGAAGAAATAGAAAGAATAATTCAGGCCGGCGCCTTTATTGCGGAAACCTACGACTTGGCCAACGGCGGTTCGCTTCCCCCGTCCTTAAAATCTGTCAAGAGCATCACGTTCAAGCGTCAAGTTCCTTCCCGCAGAGAATCGGACAGAAACGGCAACATTCAAGTGAAATTAGACCCGGATGTTTTTGGGCTCGCGCTTTCGATTGTTCACGGTGGCGAACACGCCGCCACTCGTGAATTCGGCACATATGAAAAAATACTGGATCAAGGGGTTTCTGTTGACGCTTCGATTCCAACAAGAACTCTTATTGCGTGGAAATTGAATTCCTTGAAAAAACCTTACGACATTCTCGACGCCCTCAAATCTCACGGCGCTGAGATCGGTTTTTATTTTAAAGCAATTGAGAAACTGAAATTAAATCCGAATCCAAATTTAAACCTAAGGCGCTTCATTCTCGATGACATCATCACCGGCGCCAAAGCCATCCGCTTGTTGGAAGAGCATTTAAAGCCGGGAGATGTCGACGAACGTGCCTGGCTCGCCGAGATGAAAACTTTGTGGACAACGTTTGATGATTCGGATCCCGATGATCGAGAAGGTGATCACCTTTCTTGGGATAAATTGATCGAAAGGGCCAGTTCGAGTGTGGAAGGAGAGCGTGAAAAGGCCAAAGACGAAATTTTAATTCGGAGTATGCCGATAATAATACAAACCACTGAATCTATCTATTGGCTGGTTCATGCATATTTACATGTTATTAACCAAAATAAAGGAAGAATAAAACTTTTTTCGGAATTAACAATTGATGATTTGATCGGGGTAGTAAAGGCAGATTTTAGAGCTAAAATTGCCAAAAATCCCAATCTACAAAAACATAGGATTTTCTTGACGGTGAATTCCTCGTTAAGATTTCTCCGGCGATATTCGGATGTTCCTAGGTTAGAACTATGGATCAATGGACTTAGAAATGGTCTTCGCGATCCACATCGTTTTTCAGGCCAATTGGTTTTGGCACCAGAACAGATTCGTGTTCTTTTTCGATATGACCGCCATGGGATTAACCGCGTCGCTCGTGAGACGCTCGGCAATACTCCACATTCATTTGTTTCTTTGTCCGACGTGCCTGGTCTTAATGATGTCTCGAGTCCGCCGGAGGAACCTGAAGCTGAGGGTTTGCTCGATAAAATAAGCACCCAAATTAACGATTCTATTGAGAGTCTTTCGGATCGACAAAGGTATGTCATTCGCCGCAGGTTTTTCTATGAAGAGGGGCAGGGACACACATTTGAAGAAGTTGCGCAAGAACTGAAGGTTACTCGGGAAAGGGTGAGACAGATTCAAAGTGAAGCGCTCGGCAGACTTCGACACCCGCGCCGTTTGGGAGGAGATGAATATAAATTTAGACCATTGATTGGTTCGAATCATTTGTCGGAGATATTTAAATATCAAAACCTTTCAGCGAACGAGAGTCCAGACCCCGAAGACGATGAACGGCCGGCTTCACTTTCCGACAATCAAAAAGATAAGTTGTTGACCTTCATCAAGGACCATACGTATCCGGATGAAAGGCTGATGATGGGTTACATTCTCCTGGGAAAAAGCATCGATCAAATAAAAAATCTCATGAAGCCGCAATTTCGGTCTGTTGAAAAAATGTGGGTGGATGTATTCGGTACGCTTCGACTTTGGTTAAACACCGGGATCTTAAGTCAATTCGGCCCGCCTCAATTTGTCAAAAATGTAATGAAGGATCTGCTCACGAAAACTCCGCTGGAACTTCAGATGCAAACACAGCCCCTTTCTGATTTGCTTGAAGCTTTAGAAGGAGATTGGGATGCCATTAAACAACTCATTTTAATGGAGCACCCGGAGTATAAAGAAGAAAACTTGGACCAATATCTTTCAGGACATTTAAAAGATATGGCCAAGAATTTGCAACGTTCGAAAGTTCGAGCTGAGCCTCGTGATGTGGTCAAAATTGTCCGTCGCCATTTTGAGAGCCGTTTGTTAGACCAACAAAATCAGGAAAAACTGGCCTATATACGGCTTTTAAGAGACCTTTTATATCGAAGAGTTATTGAGGAAGGAGACGAGGGAGAAACCAAGATCATTAATAGATTGGCATTGGAGTCGGGCTCAACACTCGCCCAGCCAAAATGGAACTCTATCATCAAAGCTGTTTTCGAATTTTACCGCGACGGAAAACAGAGAAAGGTGCGAGGGTATAATCAAGATTTAGCCGATATTGTTGAACCTCTTTTGCCGGCCCAGCGCATGGGGGTCGTTCAAGCTTTAAAAACCCTTGAAAATCCCAAGGAACGGGGCGCCCTTTTCACGGGAGAAGCGCGCACCGGAAAAACAATTATGGCGGCGCTGGCCGCATTCAACATTAAAGACAATGACGGACGTTTTGCCGTCAATAGGATTTTGTGGTCCACCTCAAAGCAGGCCAAATATGAAACAGAAGAAGAGTTGGTGCTCAGGCTCAGTCAAACCGAATTAAAGGGATTGAAAATCATTGTTCTCGATCAGCGTAAGGGCGACATTGTAAAGCAAATCCAGGAAGCCGCTTCTTATCCCGATGGGAACGTGGTTTTGATTGCTCATTATTGGCTTTCTTCGAGGTACAAAGATTTGCTTGAGTCCGTATTCAAGCCCCAATGCCACGTCATTGATGAAATAGATAATTTTCGTCGGGCTTATAAGAGAGACACCAAAAAAAGAATCCTGGATATCAAGGCCTTGTATCGAATTGGCGTCTCGGCCCAACTCATGGTGGTAAGACCGGAAGATGTGGCGGAACCTCTGGCCTGGGCCAGGCAAGAAGCAATCCGCGATTCCTTCGAGGTCAGAGGGTGGAACCACGGAAAATTATTTTCAGAACTGGAACCTGTCTCTGTCCGGTGGCTGCGCAAGACCATTATGCCTCAGGTGGGAGATCCCGAGCTGAGATCGGTTCCCGTCGAATTGTCTGAAGAGGAAGACCTTCTCCTTCATCAAATACGTGACAATAAGAACGCTCTGCAAGCCGCGCGAGTTGAAATGTCTGAACCCGCCTCCAATGTTCTTGAGCAATTTCATAGAGAAATGAGAGCGTTGGTGAGCGCGTCATCGTTTGATCCTGCCCGATATAAAATTGAAAATTCATCCAAAATCAAAAAACTTTTAGAAATCATCAAAGAAGAACAAGACGCTAATGGAAAAGTTGTCGTATTTTTGGATTACCAAGATGAGGTGAAAAATCTTGTCAAATATTTAAACAATATTTTCGGAGAAGATTTTTCTTTGGCCGCGCACGGGAAAATGCCGCTGTCGGCTCGCTTGGCCAACGTTCGCCGGTTTAAAAACGATCCGTCTCCGGCTGTTTTGGTGGGAACAAGGGGAATGTTGGGAGCCAGCATTAAATTGTTTCCAACGCCGGATAAACCCTTCCATACTTCTCGTGCCGTGGTGTTGACTCAATCCCATGAAATTGTGGCGCGCGGACAACGACTGGTTGGAATTGGTCAAAAATTTCCAGTGAAAGAAGATGTGTTAATTGGGAAATTTAGAACTCAACCTCACCTTCAAGAACGAGAGGGGCGTCCGGAAACAACATTGGATGAAGTCCTGTGGGATAAACGAACCAATCAATTTGAAATCTTTGATACCGCCCTCGATGGAAAACCTTTTGTTACCGAAGAAGGAAGAAAAGTTCTGTCTGATGTCATGGAGGCATCGACCCTCGATGCTGCCTCGCAATCCGGTGAATCGGAAAAAGGAGATTCCGGTTCTAAACTTCCTCCGAGTGAGCAAGACGGCAACATCGCCTGCGGGAATATGAAGAAATCTCAGCATGCAGCGTTGAACCGGCAGTTAGAGAGGCAGTTTGATCGCATGCGCAAAGCCTATAACGGGCTTTGGCCTCCAAGAAAAGATATGTACAAAAGTGCTCGCCATGACATTCCATTTCAAGGTGAGGGCCGTTTCTTAAGTGAACGGGAGGCCGACTTGGGGCTTCTAGCGTTGGGCGAGATCGACGATCCAACGGTGTCAAAACTTCCGCTTCTACGCGCTTTGATCCGCCGGAGCAAGGAATACAGAAGGGCTTCTGGATATTTTGAAGGTGACATTGAAATCTTTTTCGTTCCTCCGGAGGAAAACACACAGCTTTTCTGGGTAAGAAAAAAATACGCTGCCGGTCATTTCAATTATGAGGAAGAGCCTCGCCCCCGTGCTCGAATCTTTGTTTCACTGCCCCTGGCCAGGTTGGATGCAGATTCCTTCCCCGGTTTAGATAAATTAGATGAAAGGATTTCCATTCAAATCGCGCGACATGAGCTTGAGCATTTGCGTCCGCCCCATCGACATAATCCTTCAATGGATAAAAAAATCAAAGCCATCGCCGAAACCGATGTACTCCGTTTAAAAAATCCCAGTCCCTCCCCGATGGTCATCCAATCAAAAAATTCACTTAGCAAGTATGAAACATATCCCATTGTGGAAAAGACTGAACCCATCCAATCAATCGACCATTTGATCCAAACTGCCGAAAGAAATAACTGGGCGGGGTTGGATGTGCTCATTGAAAATCTTCCCCCTTTATTTACTGGAATCCTTGACGTTGTTTCTTTTAAGGATGGGGCTGGGAACGAACGAACATTTTTGGAAATGCTGAAGAGGCATGTTGATAAAGTTATTTTTGTCTCTTATTTAGGAGAATTACTTCAAGATGGGGGTGTGCAATATCATGAGATGTCTACTAGAAAATCACTGACGGAGTTTTTTTTCCCAGATCAACGCACAGTTTTTATCGGTTTGTTTTCTAAGATGGATGCTCTGCGCCGGCCAGAATCGACTCTCTTGAAAAGAGAATCACTTGATGTATTATCGAATCTTATTTATTCGATAGGATTTCTTTGCACCAGAGATCTTGCTGAATTGGGTCGCCCGGAATTTTTTGATCTTTATAACCTTGAGAGACGTGTGAGAATCGGGCATGTGTTGGCGCAGACTTTTCTTTATGAACTCTACGGATTAACGGGTCCGAACGGGCTTCTGAGCATATTGAAAGAGTTAAAGTTTGAGGGATTCTATCTTAGTCAGCTTAAATCCATAAAAAATGAAATTAAGATATTAAACGCCCATCTGGGATTAGACCCGGGCGATCACTCAATTCCAGAAGACGTGAAGAAAGCGTTGCTGTTTGTTCCCGAAAAAAAAGAAAGAATAAGCGCAGTTGAGCACTCGATTGCCGAAGATTCTGGTTCTAAATTTTTCTCGGTTCCTTCATCCCGAGGAATTCGAATTCAGTTTAAAAATGGTCCTTCTTATGACATCACCTATGACAAAGCGCGCGGTCAACTGAAGGCCCAAGAGTTGGATTACGCTTTCGTCCCTACCGGCCTGGAATTTTTAAATAACTGGCCCATTCTCCTACAGCCTTCTTCTGAGATGGACAAAATCATTGTATCGGTTGATTCGGTCAAGAACGAACAAGACATTGTGTATGCAGTGGAAGGAAAAACCCTCAATGT
>CAZJOE010000102.1:0-6725 GCA_964547555.1 uncultured Elusimicrobia bacterium
AAAAATGTGGAGGTGATGGAACTGGCGGTGTAGATCAAGAAAAGAATCGACATGGTGACGCCGTTAAAGGCCGCGTAGGCGAAAAAAGCCAAGGTGGCCGCGCCGACCGTCATGCGGTGGACCCATCCGGAGAGATAAATCACCAACGCGAATTCGCCGATGATCAGCCCATAAAAAAGAACTTTGTTTTGGAGGAGGGCGGTCACCAACGCTTCGCTTGTTCCGATTGTCCCGGCGATCCATCCGGTAAGGGCCAACCCGAGCGCCATCCAACCAAACACTTTGGCAACAAAGCCGCGGCTTTCAATTTCTGATTGAGACAAAACAACTGGATTATCCATGGAACCTCCTAGGTGATTATAAGGCGCGTATATTAGCTTTTTCCCGCCGGTCGCGCTTATCGGCTAAAATGCGCTCCATGCCAAAAGGACATTACGATGTTTTAAAAAATAAATCTTACCGGCTGTGGCTTTTGTCCCGGTTTTTGACCAACTTTGCCAAGAACATGCAGGCGTTGGTGGTGGCCTGGCAAGTTTATGATTTGGCGAAGCGGCCCTTGGCATTGGGTTTTATTGGTTTGGCTGAAGCGGTTCCTTTTACATTGGTCGGATTGTGGGCCGGCCATGCCGCCGACCGGTATGAAAAAAAGCAGCAGATTTCAGGCGCGGTTGGATCTTTGGGTCTTTGCTCGCTTGTTCTTCTCTTGTTGTCCACCTCTGAGTTCCCGTCGGTGATGCCCATTTACGCGGTCATGGCTGTAACGGGACTCCTCAGCAGTTTTGAATTTGCGGCTTCCAACGCGTATGTTCAAACAGTCGTTCCCAAAGAAGATTTTCCGAAAGCAACCGCTTGGACCCTGTCTCTATACCAGGTCACGGTCATTTGCGGTCCGCTGCTCGCCGGATATATTTTGGCCAAAACAAACGTGATTGTGGCCTATGGTTTGTGCGCCGGATTATTTTTTCTGGGATCCTTGGCGTCTTTCCAACTTAAAAAACTTCCTCCGGCGTTGGAGCGGACGAGCGCGGACGGATGGAAAAGTATCAAAGAGGGACTTTCTTTCCTGCGCACCAAACAAATCATTGTTGCTTGTATGATTTTAGATATGGTTGCGGTTTTCTTCGGAGATGTGATCGCAATCCTGCCCGTTTTTGCGGCGATCTATTCGGTGGGACCCATTGGGCTGGGTGTTCTGCGGGCGGCTCCGGCGGTGGGATCTTTTATTTTGTCTTTCATCGAAGCCAACCGATCATTCATCAAAGTAAATTGGCGGAATTTTATTTTCACAGTGGTGGCGTTCGGTCTCTCGATGATTTTATTCGGTTTGGCGAAAAACTTTTATTTGGCGGTCTTTTTCCTGATGCTGGGAGGCGCCGCAGACGGCGTTAGTGTGATCATCCGTCAAAGCGTTTATCAAGCCAACACACCGGATCATCTGCGGGGCCGGGTGGCGTCGGTGAGCAGTATTTTTATTCGTCTCTCCAATGAATTGGGGGCGTTTGAGTCTGGATTGGCGGCGCAACTGATGGGGGCAGTTCCGTCTGTGTTTTTTGGTGGATGTATGACGCTGGTCACGGCCGCTATTATGAAACTTCGTTACTCTCGACTTGAAAAAGAAACTTAAGCAGGGTTTTTTATCATTTCCTTAATTTCTTTCCGCGCATTCTTGGTTTCATATCCGTTGATGACACTAAATTTATACTGATCTTTGTCCTGCCCGACTTCAGGTTCTAGAAAAACAATACTTTCATGCTCCAATTTGGGAATAGACGGGTGATAAGATTTATAAACCGGAGACACCCACACGCCTTCTAGAACCCCTCTTTTGTACCTCGCCAATTCGCTTTTCCATTGAGCTTCCGCAACCGAGATTACTGGGGGGATTTGTTTGTCCGTTTCATTTTTAAGGATCTTCATGACCCTTAACTGAACAATGACTTTTTCAAAGGGGGGAAATTCGTTTTCCTTTTCTTTGGCGATGGTTATTTTTTGAATCGTTCTCTTTTCGAGGAAGCCCATAATAATAACCGGCGAGACATTGATGAGTTCGTTGATTTGCATTTCTAAGTCGCCATGAAGGGAGGGGACCTCTTCTCTTGTCAGTTTTTGGGGGGATGGAGATTTTGAAATTTGCGGCGTTCGGAGATGCTTTTTAGTTCGTTTTTGAAAACGGGATTTTCTTGGCAAAGAAGTTCGAACGCGCTGAGTAAGATGACAAACAGTTTCACGTCGTTCACCGCTCGAATCGAGGCGCAGTGGGGCTGGCGATCCAACAGGGCCATCTCTCCGAAAAATTGGCTCGGCCCCAGCGTCACGATGGCTTTTTCTGGAAGGAAAAAATATTTTTTTATGCAAACAGCGACGGCCCCTTCATAGACAATAAAGAGAGCTTCCCCCTTCCCCCCCTGCTTAATAATATATTCTCCCCCCTCAAAACTGCACAACTGAATGGATTGCACCAATCGTTCAATCTCGCGGGTGGTCAGAGAAGAAAAGAATTCGGTGTTGGGAAGGCTGTGGTTAAGAACGTTGTAATCTTTGACTTCCATCACAAGTTGTTTCATAAAATTTCCATTCTCATCAAATGACGATACTTACTTTGCAAGTGCTCGCCAATGCTTTCTTTGCCGGAATTTGGTACCGGTTCTCAAGGGGGTCACCTTTCATTTTGAATTTTGGCAAAACTGGCACCTTAAGAACCGGTACCGTTTCCCCCGGACATAAAAAAGCCGCGCCAATTTCTTGCGCGGCTGGTCGGATTTAACGATTGGCTGGATGCCCACCGATTCATTTATAAACTAGAGGGAATTTTTCCGGAAACTGCAGGGATTCGAGAGCAAGATCCACATTAAGGGATGGCCAGTGCAAATGCGAAGAATGAAGAAGCTGTACGTTCTGAATATCCACGATCCGAGCTTCTTTAAACCACGGAAACTGCCGAAATGGCAATAAGTATTCCCGCCCTTTAACATAGAGCCAAATACCAAACTTAGATATATCCTGAACTTCAACTTCTGAAGTGAGCTTTCCAAGCGCGGATGATTTCATTTTGCCTTCTTTCAATTAATTTCTGTAAGTCTTTGAGTGACCGTGGCGATATTCCATAGTTTTCACAAAGAGAAACAATTGGCTCTAGCCAAAACTTTGCTTCCCCATCAGGACACGACACATGAACATGCATTCGTTTCTCCTCGCGAGAGAAGAAGAAAAAACGAAAGCTTCTGTATCGGAATACCGTCGGACTCATACTGCCTCAGATAGTACACAATTTATAATTCCTGGGCATCCAACCTAGAAATTGGGAAAATGGTACCGGTTTTCAAGGTACCACCTTTCATTTTGTTCAAAGAATTATCCTATTTAAAATAGAATCTCTTCCCTTTTCCGGCAAAACTGGGAGACGAAGGGGTCAAATCTCCCGTATTCAGTCTACTGATGCCCATTTTTTCTTTCTATCCTAGTGAACACTTCAGATTTGGCTCCTTAGAATTTGGACGTTCACTTGTTTGGTTCATCCCAGTCAACGTTGTGCATCAGGTGATGAATACTCGGAGCCAACAGAAGCCCCGCCAGAGCGATCACGAGAAGTCCTGAATACAACGCGTAGAGACCCGCGAAAATTTTTCCTGCCTCAGAAAGATCTGTTTTGACCGGGCCCATACCGCCTAAAAGCATGGCCGCGTTTAAGAACGCATCTCGTAAAGACATATGTTCAAAGTGTTCATATCCCCAGATTCCAACGGCCAGGGAAAAACCCAGAACCCCTAAGGCGATCGCCAGGTGCTTCAATGTCCGCCGCCAAAGCCGCCCGTGACGTTTATTCAGTTTATTGATGCCCATTTTTTTCTTTCTCTCCTAGTGAACACTACAGATTTGGCCCCTTTATCTACCAAGATGGTTCGCGCAGAGTCTGAAAGTTGGGATAAAAATTTCTCAGATAGGCGTTGTGCTGATATCCCGGTTCGACCATTTCCGGAACTTCATCTCCATTCAAATCGACAAGCGGGATGGGTTCTCCGACATGATCCTTTTTTCTCCACAGCTCTTTCCAAATTCCATCAGTTCGCTGTAAGAAAATTCGTTCGATATCGGGTGAATCGCCACCCGAAAAAATAGATGCCGTGACTATCATAAAATTGCCTTTCGACATGGTTTTAAACGCGTGGATGTACTGCTTGAAGTAAAACTCCTTCTTAATCTTCTGAAGGGCTTGGTCGTCGGTTAATTTCTGCTTCTCGCGAACATAAGCCATGGTTTCCTTTGCCAATTGTGAGTTCTCCGCATATTTCGTGGCCATTTGAAGATCTTTGGCCGAGAGCGTGAACAATTCCCACTTTTGAACTGGGAATGGCGCTATAGAAGCGAGTGAGTAACCCTTTGGAGCAGGTCGACCCGTATCAATCATCACTTGGAAATATAAACCCGTGACACCGCCGAAAGTAACGGATACGTGTTTACATATTCCATCGAATGGACCCTCTTGAGACGTAATCCATATTTTTTGCCCAACCTTGAATGGAAAGTAGCCAACGTTCCTGTTGAGATCTTCCTCACAGGCAGACCAAAATGTATCGCCCTGCTCGAGCCCAATTCCGGTCTTGGTTTCGCACTTTGAAATCTCATTTTCGAAAGCAGTCTTGGCGGGCCCGACTAATTCACTTCTAGCGACGTGAAAGTCGAGAGTTCCGGATTTCTGCTGATCGGTCAAAATCTTGGTATTAAACCATTGGATTGAGTAAACCTGCGGATAGCTCGTTTGACCCGCAAAACAAAACGCCTGGAGGCAGAGAGAAACGGACAAGGAAAAAACGAACCTTCTCAAAATCATATCAACCACCTTGTAAGCTGCGAATATTGGCATTTTCTGATGAATATCGAACCTGGGTGTTGGGGATCCAAAATAGTAAGAAAGGGGCCAACGCGTTTAATACGTATTCGGTTTTTTTAATCCAGGCTGGCCATTCTTTTTTTTGTTTGATTTTGCCCATTGTGTAGCGGCGAGGTGTTTGAGAGAGAGGAGATGGTTGTTCTTGTGCGGAAACGAAGGTGGTGAAAATTAAAAGGGTTAAAAGGAGGATCCTTTTATTTTTCAATTCTTTCCGCTCCGAAGTAAGGTTGTAAAACTTTGGGGATTTTAACGCTGCCATCGGCTTGTTGGCCATTTTCGAGAATTGCGGCCAAAGTTCGTCCCACCGCCAGGCCGGAACCGTTTAAGGTGCAGCCCAGTTCGCGTTTTTTATCTTTGATGACTTTGAAATTCATGCGCCGCGATTGAAAGTCAGTGCAAGTCGAGCAGGATGAAATTTCCCGCCACACGTTTTCTCCCGGCATCCAAACTTCCAGGTCATACGTTTTAGCGGAAGAAAATCCCATGTCGCCCGTGCACAGAAGAAGAACACGGTAAGGAAGTTCAAGCCTTTTTAAAACTTCTTCGGCGTGATTCGTAAGAAGTTCATGCTCTTTAAGAGAGTTTTCCATTTTGCAGAAGCGCACCAATTCCACTTTGTCGAATTGATGGTTGCGGATGAGGCCCTTCGTATCTTTTCCATACGATCCCGCTTCGCTTCGAAAACAAGGTGTCAGCGCCGTGACGCCGCGCGGGAGATCATTTTCATCCACCGCTTTTTCCGCATAAATGTTTGTGAGAGGAACTTCGGAAGTGGGGATTAAAAATAAATCGTTATTGGATTTAAAAAGGTCTTCTTCAAATTTGGGGAGCTGTCCCGTGTTGGTCATGGTTTTCCGCGAAACCAAATAAGGCGGAATCACTTCGGTGTAACCGAATTCTTTGGTGTGAAGGTCCAACATGAAATTCGCGATGGACCGTTCCAGGCGCGCGCCGGCGCCGACATACATGGCAAACCGTGCGCCGGAAAGTTTGGTGGCTGTTTCAAAATCAAGAATGCCTAAAGACACGCCCACTTCGTGGTGATCTTTTGGTTTGAAAGAGAGTGTTGGTTTGGTCCCGTGTTCACGGACCACCTTATTATCTTCGGCGGATTTTCCGACCGGAACACTGGCATCGGGGAGATTGGGAATTGTTAAAAGCAGCGCCTGGGTTTCTTCGGAAAGAACGCGTTCCAATTCTTCTTTTTCCTTGAGCTTGGCTTTAACCTCTTCCATTTCTTTCATGAGAGCGGAAGCGTCTAGTTTGTCCCGTTTCAGTTTTCCGATTTCTTCAGAGGACTTGTTCCGTTTGGATCTCAGTTCTTCGAGGTCAGTGAGAACCGCTCTCCATTCTTTGTCTTTCAAAATAACTTTTTCTAAATCGGGCAAAGCTTTGCCGCCCCGGTTCTGAAGGCCGGTGCGCACCAAGTCGATATTTTCACGGATGAGTTTGATGTCGAGCATAAGGGGTTATTCTTCGTCGCCGGTGGTCGCTCGCAATTTGGCGAGGACGGAGTAATCTTCGAGCGTGGTGGTGTCGCCGACAGTTTCTTTGCCGGTGGCGATGTCGCGCAGCAGGCGGCGCATGATTTTTCCAGAACGGGTTTTGGGAAGTAAATCGGCAAAGCGAATTTCTGCCGGGCGAGCGATGGAGCCGATGGCTTTAGTAACGTGCGCTTTTAATTCATCTTTGAGTCCGTCCGTCGGGAATGCTCCCGCGCCATTGGATTTGAGTGTGACGAAGGCCACCACGGCTTCTCCCGTCACTTCATCCGGCCGTCCCACCACGGCCGCTTCCGCCACGCGCGGATGGCTGACCAAGGCGGATTCAATTTCAG
>CAZJOE010000103.1:0-6675 GCA_964547555.1 uncultured Elusimicrobia bacterium
GTGCCGGCGGCCACCAATTGTTTTAAGTTTTCGTCGTCGCTCGCTTTGCGGTCTTTCCGGCGCGTGCTGGAAAATCCCACGAGTTTGGCGTTTTTAAGCTTCAGTTCCTTTCTCGCTCTAGAAAAAAACAATTCGTCTTTGGGATTGGAACCGGGCCATCCGCCTTCGATGTAATGGACGCCCAATTGATCGAGCGTCTCCGCGACTTTTAATTTATCGTCAACAGAAATAGAAATACCCTCGCCCTGCGTTCCATCGCGGAGCGTGGTATCAAATAATCTGACTGTGGAGGATCCGTTTTTTTTCATACTTTTTTCTTATCCAAATTGAACACTTTGTGAAGAAGTTTGACCGCTTTGTCCGTGTCGGATTGCTTAACGACGCAAGCGACTTTAATTTCGGACGTTGAAATCATTTCAATGTTGATGCCGCTTTCCGCGAACGCTTTAAACATCAAAGCGGCCACACCGGAATGGCTGCGCATGCCGACGCCGATGATGGAAACTTTGGCCACTTGATCGTCGACCAAAAGCGCTTCGGCTCCGAGCCGTTTTTTCACTGAATCCAAAATCATCACCGCGCGTTTCACGTCGCTACGATTGATGGTGAAAGAAATATCGTTCAGCCCGTTTTGAGCGGAGGACTGGATGATCATGTCCACGTTGATGGCGTCGTCGGCCAAAGAGCCAAAAATGGCGGCCGCGATCCCGGGTTTATCGGGAACGCCGACGATAGAAAGTTTTGCCTCATTTTTATCGAAGGCAATGCCCGACACCACCGGCGCTTCCATGGACGCGTTCATTTTCATGATCTTGGTTCCTTTTTTATTGGTATCGATGCTTGATCTCACGTGAATAACCACCCCGAATTTTTTAGCGACTTCTATGGAGCGCGCCTGCATGACCTGTGATCCGGACCCGGCCATTTCAAGCATCTCATCATAGGAAATTTGATCTATCTTTTGGGCCTCCGGAACCACTCGGGGATCGGTCGTATAGACCCCCCAAACGTCGGTGTAAATCTCACAATTCTGTGCTTTCAAGGCGGCCGCCAAGGCCACCGCGGTTAAATCTGAGCCGCCGCGTCCCAAGGTGGTGATATCCGCTTGAGGGTTCAACCCCTGAAAACCGGCCACCACCACAACGCGGCCTTTTTTAAGTTCGGACAAAATCTTTTTCGGATGAATGTCCGTGATACGGGCCTTGGTGTGCACGTGATCGGCCTGAATCCCAGCTTGGGGACCCGTGAGTGAAATAGCGTCTTGGTCCTGTTCTTTAATCGCCATACACAAAAGGGCGATCGAAACTTGTTCTCCGGTGGCAAGCAACATATCCATTTCCCGCCCGGATGGATCAGAGGTAATGCTTTGGGCCCTTGCGATTAAATCGTCGGTCATATCACCGGGAGCGGAAACAACCACCACCACGCGTTTGCCTTGTTTCTGGGCCACCACAGCTTGACGTGCCGCTCGTTTAATTCTTTCGGCGTCCTTGACGGAACTGCCGCCAAATTTCATGACCACAATGGGATGCTTCACTCGACCTCGGCTCCTTTCATATTCACTTTGAGTTCAACCGCGCGACTGGTAACGCCCGCTTGTCGAAAAGCCTTTTCCATCGCCTGCGACACGCGCTTCACTTTTGTGGGTGGAACAAAACTTAAAATGGAGGGGCCAGCCCCCGACAGTGTGACGCCGTAAGCGCCGGCTTTAAGTGCGGCTTTTCTAACTTTATGGAAGCCTGGAATCAATTTGGCTCGGTACGGTTCATGCCAACGATCATTCAGTAAGAGTCCCAGTAGTTCGGGCGCTTTTCCAAAGGCAGCCTGCATCAAGGCCACCGATGATAAATTTGAAATGGCCGCCGCCAGGGGCACATTCTTCGGCACCACTTTACGAGCTTTCTTGGTGGACAACTGAAATGACGGAATCGCCACCACAAAACGAATGTTGTTGATCGGCCACGACTGAGTGATCACGCGTCCCTGGGCAACAAATGAAGCTTGGACACCGCCCAACAAAGCGGAGGCCACATTGTCGGGATGCCCTTCCAACTCCGTCGCAAAATCCAAAATATCTTGCCGGGTGAAATGGTTATTCAACAACTGATTCCCCACCAGAAGTCCGGAGAGAATCGCCGCGGAACTGGAGCCTAAGCCTCTCGCCAACGGAATCCGGTTCACGCATACCAAATGAAGCGGCGGAACCGGACGACGGGCTTTTTTAAAAATTTTCTCGATCGATTGATAAACAACGTTGCGACGGTCACGAGGAATTGAATCGTGGCCTTCACCGATCACGTCTATAATCGGATTTCCCACCTGGTGATTCAAAACGCGGACATGGACCTCATTTTTGAGATCAAGCCCGAGGCCCAGCACATCAAAACCCGGCCCCAAGTTTCCGCTCGAAGCGGGGACTTTAACGGTAAAGGATCGCTTCAACAGGCTTTGACCAGCTCAACCTTTTCCAAGTTCTTGTGCGCGTCGTCGGAAATTCTCATTGCGCAGAACTTAGGACCGCACATCGCGCAGAAGCGCGCGTCTTTGTATCCCTCTTCCGGAAGCGTTTCGTCATGCTTTGCTTTGGCGGCTTCGGGATCGAGTGACAATTCAAACTGGCGCTTCCAATCAAAGTCGTAACGCGCTTTCGAGAGCGCGTCATCGCGGTCCCGGGCGCCGGGGCGTCCGCGAGCGATGTCGGCCGCGTGGGCGGCGATTTTATAAGCGATGCAGCCTTGGCGAACGTCTTCCGCATTGGGCAAAGACAAATGTTCGGCCGGCGTCACGTAGCAAAGAAGCGCGGCTCCGGACCATCCCATAATGGCGGCGCCGATGGCCGAGGTGATGTGGTCATACCCGGGCGCGATATCCGTCACCAAAGGCCCGAGGGTGTAGAAAGGCGCTTCGTGGCAAAGTTTTTGTTGAAGCTCGGCATTCATCTTGATCAAGTGCATCGGCACGTGGCCGGGACCTTCAATCATGGTTTGGACGCCGTGTTCCCACGCTTTCGTGGTCAGCTCGCCCAAGGTTTTCAGTTCGGCGAATTGAGCTTCGTCGTTCGCGTCATGCGTGCAACCCGGACGAAGTCCGTCGCCCAAGGAGAAGCTCACGTCGTATTTCTTAAAGATTTCGCAGATTTCATCAAAGTGCGTGTAAAGCGGATTTTCTTTGTTGTGCGCGGTCATCCACTTGGCCAAGATCGATCCGCCGCGGGACACAATGCCCGTGATGCGTTTCGAGGTCAAAGGCACATAATCTTTCAAGGTCCCGGCATGGATCGTTTGGTAGTCGGTTCCCTGAATCGCTTGTTTCTCGATTTCGTCGAGAAGAATTTGGGGCGTCAAATCTTCGAGGCGTTCCACTTTCATGAGCGCTCCGTAAATGGGAACGGTGCCGAGAGGAACGGGGCAATTCTTGATCATGTGTTCGCGGATCATGTCCAAATCTCCGCCGGTGGAAAGATCCATCACGGTGTCGGCGCCGTAGTGGATGGCGTTGTGAAGTTTCTTTAATTCCTCGTCCAATTCAGAAGTGGTAGCAGAGCTTCCGATGTTGGCGTTGATCTTGCAGTTGAAGTTCATGCCGATGATCATCGGGTCCAAGCCGTGCTTCATGTGGTTAATGTTCGCCGGGATAATCGCGCGTCCGCGGGCGATTTCGTCTCGAACGAACTCTGGTGTCACTTTTTCTTTTTCGGCAACGTGTTTCATTTCCGGAGTAATTTCTCCGGACCGGGCTCTTTGCATTTGTGTGATCAAACCATTCTGACTCATAGCGCTACCTCAACTTTATTGGAAAGAATTTTTTCTTTAAATTTTTTCGCCGCTTGCTCAGGATCACTCGCACCGAAAAGAGCACGAACAATCGCCACGCAAGGGGCGCCAGCTGTCAACACAGTGTCGATGTTGGTTTCATCAATGCCGCCGATCGCCACAAAAGGAATCTTAAGCGCCGCTCGGTAAAGTCCCGCCAGTGAAAGTCCCACCGGTTTATATTCCGGCTTGGTCGGAGTGGCCCATAGCGGACCGCAGCTCACGTAATCAGCGCCGTCTCTTTGCGCTTGAATTGCTTCCGGCAATGAATGAGTGGACACGCCCACAATTTTTCTATGTCCAAAAATTTCCCGCACAAAAGAAACCGGAAGATCCGTATGCCCGACATGCACGCCATCGGCATCCACCGCCAAGGCTAAATCAATTCGATTGTCCATGATGAAAAGCGCTGACGCGGCCTTACACATGCTTTGAAGTTTCTTTCCCAGCGCCACCATCTCGCGGTCGGTCAAGGCCCGGGAACGGAGTTGAACAGCATCCACTCCACCTGATAAAAGTTTAGCGACGGTTTCCAATGTGGAAGCCGCATCCTTCACATCGGGGGTCACCGCGTAAAGTTTGATGTCTGAAAAATCCAAGCGACGTGTGGTCATAATTTTTGAAATATCCTTTTTTCCTCCACATAAAGCTGAAATCTGACTTTTTTAAATTTGGACGCGGCCGCCGGTGAAAACACTTTGCTGTATTCTTCCAGCACCCGAACCGCTTCTTGGGCCCGCCGCATATTGGCGGACACCACGGCCGAAATAGAAGACCGTGCCCCTTCTTTTAAACTTCGCCCTGAATCTTCTTTGCTGTCTCGGCTTTCAAGTAAATTTTTGTAATGGGTCGCGGTGGTCGCATGAAGTTTGTGCCGAAGGCTTCTTAACCGCTTGTAGAGCGCCGCGTCATCCCAAAGAAACCGCGCCGTGTCTTCTACAACCCGAATCCCTTCGCGCGCCCGGTTTAAATTGGCATCCAACAACCTAAAAGTTTTTTTGTCAGCGGCCATATCGAGAAGCGATGCGTTCGATGATGCCTGTGGTGGATTGCCCCTTCACAAACGGAATCACAATCGTTTTCTTCGCCACATCGCTGCCGACAATTTCTCCGGCTTTCCAATCGCCGCCTTTCACCAAAATATCCGGGCGAACAATGCGAATCAATTTCTCCGGCGTGTCTTCCTTGAAGACGACCACGTAATCAACCGGCTCCATTCCCGCTAATAGTTCTGCTCGATCTTTTTCTTCGAGAATCGGACGCTTCGGACCTTTAAGGCGTCTCACGGAATCATCTGAATTAAGACCCAGAATCAACACATCGCCCAACTTTTTGCAGGACTCAAGGACCTTTAAGTGCCCGACGTGGATCAAATCAAAACAACCGTTCGTGAAAACTATTTTTTTCTTTTTACGTCTTTCGCGGGACAAACTTTGTTTTAGTTTCACCCAAGAAACAATTTTCTCTTTACTCAAATCTTTTCCGCCAACGCCTTTTCCACCAACGCACAGAGAATGTGTCCCGTGGTGATATGAGCTTCTTGGATGTGGGCCGTTTCTTTCGAAGGAACGCAAATACAAATGTCGCAATCGCTTTTAAGTTTCCCGCCGGTCATTCCTGTAAAGCCAATCACGAGCGCTCCGCGTTCTTTCGCCATCTGAGCGCCCAAGATCACATTCTTAGAATTGCCGCTCGTTGAAATCGCGACCACCACGTCGCCTTTGTTCACCATGGCCTGTACTTGCCGCGAGAAGACTTGTTCAAAATCAAAATCATTTCCGATGGCCGTTAAAGCGGACGTGTCCGTCGTCAACGCCAAAGCCGGATAACTGGGCCGGTCGTGAATCGTGAATCCACCGAGAAGTTCGGTGGCGATATGCTGAGCATCCGCCGCACTGCCGCCATTTCCGAAAAGGACCATTTTTCCGCCCTTTTTGTAACACGTCACCAGAGCCTCAGCCGCTTTCTCAACATCCGTCGTATTTTCCGCCAGCGCCGCTAAAACGCGACTGGATTCAACAAAGTTTTCCTTGATGTACGTCTTGTGGTTAACGCTTGCCGCTGGCGCCATTCGAGGTTCCATTAACCGAGCCGTTCACCGACATAAACTTCTCAATAAAGTCCGTCGCAAAAATTCCCTTCATGAAAGCGGGATGGGCCATCACTTTTTGATGGAACGGAATGGTTGTTTTAATCCCATCCACGAAAAATTCCCGAAGCGCGCGGGCCATTCGTTGAATGGCGGCTTCCCGTCCACGGGTCGATCCCACAATCAATTTTCCCAGCAAGCTGTCGTAATGGCTCGGCACGGTGTAACCGGAGTAAATATGCGTGTCGATGCGAACGCCAGGCCCGCCCGGCAGAATCAGTCCCGTTATTTTTCCTGGAGACGGAGAAAAATTTCTATCCGGATCTTCGGCATTGATACGAACTTCAATCGCGTGCCCCAAAATCTTAACGTCATCTTTGTCGTAGCCGAGCTTCTCTCCAGCGGCCAAACGGATTTGCTCTTTGACCAAGTCGATACCTGTCACGATTTCCGTCACCGGATGCTCCACCTGAATCCGGGTGTTCATTTCGAGGAAATAAAATTCTTTCTTTCCGTCAAAAAGGAATTCGATCGTTCCCACCGTCACATATTTCGCGGCACGGGTGGCGCGGCGGGCGGCTTTCCCCAATTTCTTACGGATGCTCGCGTCCACACAAGGCGACGGAGACTCTTCCACCAATTTCTGATGCCGGCGTTGAATCGTGCAATCGCGTTCCGGATAGCTGACCACGTTTCCGAAAACATCCCCAGCCACTTGAACTTCGATATGGCGGGGCGATTCCAAAAATTTCTCAAGATAAACGCCGCCGTCTT
>CAZJOE010000104.1:0-6656 GCA_964547555.1 uncultured Elusimicrobia bacterium
AGGTTTGATCTCTATTCGGAGGAACTGAGCGCACTGTTAATGCAAATGCGGGCTTATAAGAAGCAGATAGAAGCGTCCGATGAATTCAGTGCGCCTTCCATGATTCGCGTGTATGTCGCAGTTGGAAAAAATGAATTAAAGCTTGAAGCCGCGATGGGCGTGATAATCAAAGTTTTAAAGGACCCTGCTGCAAAATATATGGATTACCCTCTAGGCTCCAAGCTTATTTTGGAAGATGCCGCAGAATTCCTGGAAACCAGTAAGAGTATGACGAAGCTAGAAGCCCATCTCAGAAAATCTTCAACATCCACACCACCTACCGGATCGCCCGCCGATACTTCTGAGCTAAGCGCACCGATGGCTCTTCAGCGTGAATTTTCCGATGTTGTGGAGACCGCCCACGCTCTTCATGCCTGGGCAAGTCGGTATGACATTGGTTATGAAAAAATGAGACCGCTGTTAATACAAATGCGGGCCTATAAGCAACTTATAGATGAACCGGATGAATTTAATCCGCCGTCAGTGATTCGCGTGTTTATTGCGGTTGGAGAAAACGTAGAAAAATTTGATGCGGCCATGGCCGTGATAACAAAAGTTTTACAGGATCCTGATGCAAAATATAAAGAGATGCCACTGGGTTCCAAGCGCATTTTAGAGGATGCCGCAAAACTTCTGGAAGCCAGTCAGCGTATTGGAAAGCTGGAAGGCCGCCTTAAGCAATCTCCAACATCAGCTAAAGCAGAGCAATCAAAACCAAATGAGAATCTCAAGGTGGGTCCGGTTCCTGCCAATGCGGCGGCCATTCACCCAGTCTTTCCGGACCTTACTTCAACGCGCTTCACTCTGCAAGGCTGGATGGTTCAATTTGATATTTCTCGCGAAGTGGCATGGAATCTTTTGCATTACATGCGACCTTATCAAGTGGAGGTTGCCGCGATGGGGTTTGAGGGCTATAAACTCAATGGTCCCTCCATGATCCGTTTATTTATTCAAACCGGTAAGGACTATGAAAAGTTTGAATTGGCCCTCTTAAAAATAAAAGAGGTCTTGAAGCAACCTCCCCAAGCATATTCGGATAACAAAAAAGGACCCAATCGTGTTTTAGAGGCTGCCGCAGAATTCTTAAAAACCGATAAAAATCTAAAACGTTTAAAAATCCATCTTCAAAAACCCTCTGCCCCCAGCACCGCTGCTGCTGAGGATGCGGTTGCCGATGACACGGCCGCAGACAAAGAAGATCCAGTTTCTTATGGTAGTGCTCAAGAGATTCAAAAGGCATATCCCGACGTTGTACAGAAGTACAACACCATCAGAGGATGGATGTCTCGTCATGCGATCACTCGTGATCAAGTCGCCAAATTGTTATTTCGCATGCGCGCTTATCAAGTGGAAGCGAGAGCCGAAGGATACGATGGGCATGAAATTAATCCTCAATCCATGATCCGCTTGTTTGTCCGGACCGGCAAGAACTTTAAAGCATTGGACGCAGAGCTTTTGAAAATAAAAGAAACCTTAAAAAGTCATCCTGCCCAATACTCGGATAAAAAGAAAGGTCCCAATGATATTTTGGATGACGCTGTTCCCGGGGAGAGACCCGTTGTCCAGCGTGTTACGACTGCGGTTGTTGTTCCAGCCGGGATGGAAGAAGCCGCTGCGATTCAAAAAGATTTTCCCGATTTTGTGGCCAGATTTGAAACGGTTGCCTCCTGGATGAAGGAATTCAATCTGAAAGGGGAAACATTACGGGCCATTCTGACGAGATCCCGTAAATACAATCAAGAAGTGAAGAAAATCCCGGCTTTTGCGGATTGCAAGCTAAATGTCCCGCCATTTCTTCGCGCCTACCAAGCGGTCGGAGAAAACATGGAGTCGTTCGACTATCTTTTAAAAGTCATTCAAGATGTTTTGGTAAACCATACGGGTGGATACATAAAAATCGAGTACGCTCCAAATCAAATAGTCGATGATGCTGTGGGGATTTTTAAAATCTTCCGGAATTTCCCTTTGGTTCAAATCCAACTCACAAAGATCGCCGACAGAGCAGCGGGAGTAAAAGCCGATGTGACGCAGGTGAAAATAATGAGAAAAAATGATGCTCCCGCGTTGCAACAAGAGTTTGTGGATCTGGTTAAAAGAGACAAAGTGCTTTTGGGTTGGGCGAAGAGTTATGGTTTATCGACCGGAGAAATGACAGCTCTTCTTAACCTTTGGAGGACCTACATTTCTCAACTCAACCAGATTCCTGAATTCACACTTAAGGATTTTCGACCCCATAACATATTCATTGCGTATGTGATGGTGGGTCGCGATTTAAAGGCGGTTCAGGATATTTTAAATTGTGCGGTGGAAGTTTTGGGAACTGCTCCGGCGGACGGAACAAAAGATCCACAAAAATATCTCCGGTATCCTTATGGCTCATACTTGATCATCAGAGACGCCGCTTATTATTGGATAGCGTATCGTGGTGACTTATTTAACGTTAAAGATCAATTAAGAACACAACCCAGAAAATATGGGGCCAACAAACTTCAATTTATAAATCCCTTGCCTGTGGCAGGTTCTGCGCAGCTTATAACTCCAGTTGCTGTTCCCGCCGTCGTGCCAGCCATTCCTCCACCGGCCGATGTACCAGGCTGGCAGTCCGCGCCGCAAGATGCTCCACGCGCCAGGGTCGCCATCGTGACGATGGCGGGTTTGGTGGATGCCATGGCCGAGGAATACAGCCAAGTTGGCATTACAAAAGAAATCATCCTAGATTGGATGAGCCAAGCCGGTCTCACGGATACAGTGATGAATCAGTTATTGGGTTTTATGAAAAATTTGGGGACCCATTCTCTTCCACCAGATGACAGAAAAGAGGCGTTTCTTGCCATGGTTGATGCTTTTTATAAATTGGGAGGATATGACAGCCTTAAGTTGTCTCCTCACGGATCTGGAACCAATGCACTGGAGCTTATGGTTCAATTAAAAGATATCGCTCTTGATGCGATTGCCACGAGCCCACCTACTACTCTTCCGGCGCTCACGCTTTTCAAAATCGGTGTAACTGAATGGTCCGTTAAGTCGGCCTCCATCCGACAAATTACTCAAAAGATCCAGGAGTTGGTTAAATCTCGACCTTTAACTCCTGTTGGTAGCGTTGATTCGCCAAGTGGTGCCGCTCCAGCAGCTCCAGTGGAAGAAGTGGTTCCTTCGGCCGATATGGCCCAAGCGCAAAGAATTGCGGAATCCAATTCTAAAGTGGTTAAGAGAGCAGTAACCATTCTTAAATGGAGTAAAGAGTCTGGATTGACGCTGGATGAGTTGGAAAGAATGCTTCCTGTCATGGTTTATTTTTATGAAAAAAATCCAAAATTGAATCCTTGGTTTAAAGATTGGGCTCAAAAATATAAGTTGGTCGGTAAAAATACTGAATTATTCCGCGAAATCGTTGATATGGTGATGGGACTCAATCCGGACCACTTAAAGAAGAAGCAGATGATTCCAATGTATTTATTTACCCAAGCGATCAAGGAATGGGCGAAGACCGGCAGCAAAAGCGCCGTCCAATCGCGTCTGGAAGAACTTGTGCCACCCACATTGGCTGGGGCGGCGCCTATTATTACGATGCGGCCAACACCTCCATCCATACCTGAGCCTGTGATCACTGGTATTTCGGCCGATATGTTTCACCAGAGTTTAATAGCCCCCGCCTTGCGGCCTGGCCCCTCCACACCCGGTACTGTTGTTCCCATTTTGAAACCTCTTCTCAGGGAAGAATATCAAGAATTTGTCCAAGAAAAGTTTACGTCCGATGAAGTTGAAGCTCTTATCCAGGCGATCAATCGAAGGTTGGAAAGATTAACCATTTTGCAAGTGCCCATCGCAGAAATTACTCCGAAACTTCTGTTGGTTTATTTCCATTTTATGCAAAGAGCTATGGCAGCAGAAGAAGAGTACGAAAGGGAATTGATCATCGATGCTATTGTTTTTTCGTACGCTGTCAAAAGAGTGCCAGCGGAAGATATCACCAACCTTATAGATCGTGTGTTTAAAGCCGATCGGCATTTCCATCCTGAACGGAATGCCCGTCTTTATTTTATGCGGGAAGCATCCGATGCGTACTTTAGGGGGCGGCTTGGAACCGCCGTCAACCGATGGGCGCTGATTGATTCGGATCTTAAGAGAGTGGCTTCGACTCGCAACGGCGGCATAGCGATGCGAATGTCGGGTCTGGGACTCACCCCCGTCCAGCATAATCTTGTTTTGGAAGCGAAGAGAAAGTTCACTCATGATACCTTCCAAACAAACAGCCGCGAACATCCGGAAACGGGAGATGTGTATAAAAAGTTGGACCCCAATGGAGATTTGCAGAAACTCGGAATAAAAATAGTCGAGAGGATAGGTTTCATCGAAACGATCAGAACTTTTGCCCGGCGTCATCTGATCGATAAAGTCCCGGATGACTTGGTGTCCTATCCCGATGTTAAAAACAAGACCCTAGATGTCGACTCGGAACAGCTTAAATTCCTTCTTGCGCAAACTCCGGAATTCCTCGAACAGTGGGCGGCGCATGAGGCTTTCCATTTCACACATTCTTGGTTGGACGAAGCCGATGTCCAAGCCAACGTGCCCCTTCCGATTGTCTCGACGGAAAAACCTTATACCATCATGACGCCCTTCCTTTTGGGTCGTAACGGCGCCCATTATATTTATGAAAAGGCCAAATTGCTCCAATCGGCAGCAGGTTCCGCCGGAGATTTGGAGCGAAGAGAAGATGCCAGGGCCACCCAGGCCGCCAGAGAGGCGCTTATTTTCGATGGATGGCTTTTGAAATTGGTGAACTGGGTGGAAAATCTCACTCCCTCAGAGCTTCCATCTTCGGTCAAAACCACCTCGCCTCACCCCGAGCATCAATATTTATTGAAACAATTTAAATTGCTGGGTTTGGAATCCACATCGATAGAATATTCCCCGACTTACGATCCCGACTTGGGATATTTATTGATCGTTATACCTGAAGGGAAGGCTCCTTTCGTAATTCGGATCGCCGACAACAATAAATACTGGATTAAATTTCCGATTCCACCTTTTAAAGATCAGAGCGGGTCAACAAGGCAGCCTTATTTGGGAACATTTGTAGGATCAAAGACGCATAGCATTCTTTGGCCCGGATTGCCTGCCCCCAAGACTCCGCCAGGCCATCAAGACAAAAGCGGAGAGAGTGGGGATTTTGGTGACGCCGGAGATAAAGATGGTGAAGATTCTGGTCAAGAAGGGGGAGCCGGTTGGGCTTTGTGGTCACCTCTGGGCATTCATAGTTTTGAACGCATTGGGATTTACGAAGCGTTGCTGATCGATGTCGGTGTTGCCTTCGCGCTTAACGGCGCTCTTCAATTCGGTTCTTTGGCGGCGATTGGAAATTCAACGCTGCTGGTTCCTTTCATCTCCGTCGCCATGATCGTTGCTTTCACGACCGCTCTTTTTCTCTATCACTTTACGCTGGGAGTTTTAAAAGCGGACGGAAGCGGAATTCATTTTATGACGCATGGTTTTGAAGCCGGAGCTCTTTCCGCATGGAGGGGAACTAAAAAAGCGGCGGCCGGTCTTTTGGTGATTCCTTTCTTCACCGCTGGTTTGTTTGTCGACAACGGAACATTGTCTCTGGTGTTTTATGTGTTGGGGCTCTGGTCGAGCCTAGCCCACAGCGTGGTCAACCCTCTTAATGAAGAACAATTTTTACGTGAAATCAAAAACCTGGACGTCAGCCATTTGACGCCGGCCGAGACGAAAAAGAAGTTGATGATGATCGCCTCCAACACGCGGTCTTCTTTGGGCTTAAGAAAATTCACCAATTCCGCCAACAGTGAAATTCAAGGAATGGACGTGGCCGGATTGGATGGACAGGTTTCAACCATCATCTCTGGCTTGGAGAGAAATGGAAAAATAAATTCTCACACGGCGAACCGGGTGTTAATCAAATTCGCGGGGATTTTGGGTCATATCCTGAACAGCAATGAGCAGAATTCCTTTGCCGGCAGTTTGGATACGTTGGCTCGCATCACACGGAACAATCCGGATTCAACCATTGTTGCGCCGCTTCTCCAATCAAATGAACCAAAAGCGGCCATTAAAGAATCCAAAGACGTTCTCGCTTCTTATTTGAAAGAAGGCGGATCCAATATTTATGTGTTGATCACGCCTCATATCGAGGTTAAAGCCGCTCTCGAAAGTATCTGGGGACCTCAAGTCTTTGTGTTGCTCCAAGAAAATGGCGGCCGATTCTTGGACATCGTTCAACAGTCTCAAGGAAAAGTTTCTGCGGAGATGGTGCGCCAAGCCACGGTTCAATGTTTGTTCTCAAGTGAGATGAGACCGTCTCCGGAATTTTTTGAAGGGCTGGCCGCGGATCAGATCCGGTTGTTCGTCAGAGATGTTCTGTCCGGTGTGGTGGTGGGCGTGGGCCTCGGCCAGCTGAGCGATTTGGACAAAGTTATCAAGCTCATCCAGTCACAAGCCTAAGTTAAACGATCGGCTCGGCGGTATATTCGTAGGAATCGTAGCTGGTGAGTTTGGCTTGGATGAATTGGCCTTGGCGGGCGGCTTTGTGGGGGAGGGTGATGACGGCGTCGATTTCGGGGGCTTCCATTTTGCTGCGGCCTAAAACTGTTTCTTCT
>CAZJOE010000105.1:0-6656 GCA_964547555.1 uncultured Elusimicrobia bacterium
CCTGTTCTTTGACGCGCCGCCTCATAAGACGCCGGAGCATATTCAATTCCTGTCACGTCCCAACCGCGGGCAATGGCTTCGACTAAAAAATCTCCGTCAGCGCATCCGACTTCAAGCAACTTCCCCGGCGTCTCTCCTCGATATTTTTTTAAGAGATCCAGATAATAGTGGGCGTTCGCTTGTTTAAGATGGCGCGTCCGGCGCCGGACTTCCTCGGCTCCGTCCATGTAAATCTTCCCCAACTGTTGGGAGGAGGGCTGAGGATTTAGGAAAAGAAGGCCGCAATCATCGCAGCGGACAATTCGATTTCCCTGGGTGGAAATAAGATAGTGAAGTTTAAGACTTTCACATACGCAACACGTCTTAAGGAGAGCAGGGGATTCCCCTGGCAAGGACGGCGGAGCGGAAACTTTTTCCAAGGCCTTGATCTCGGTCATTTTTTAACGAGTTCAGCCGGAGAAAAAGATTCCCACTTGGTTGGAACCGTATTTAGTTTTGGATGGCTCACCACCAAGTGCCAAATGACGGCGCAAAAACCTTCCGTGTGCGGAGTGATTCTGTCCGGCGATACGACAGGAACGAGAACACAAGCATTCGCCATTTTCTTCGTATAACCGCCGTCTTTTCCGACGATCCCAAATATTTTCGCGCCCTTAACTTTGGCGGTGTCCAAAGCTTTAACGAGATTAACCGAGACATTTTTCTCCCGGCTTCCTCCTCCCACGGAAAAAACCAGCACCGCGTCTCGTGAGCTGAGCCGCGAACCTTCCAACCAATTTGAAAAACAAGTGTCCCAGCCTTCATCATTTACACGCGCCGTTAATTCTGACACGTTATCTGTCGGAGCATACGCTTCAAATTCGCAGATTTTCCGGAAGTCATTGACGGCGTGGCTGGCGTGGCCTGCCGACCCTCCCACACCTAAAATAAACAATCGCCCCCCCTGATCGCGAACGCCCGCCAAGCCTTCACATAATGATTCAATATCGGATGAATTCAAATCATTTAATATCTGAGCGCTTTCTTCCAAATATGTTTCAGTAAAACTTTTAGTCACCGGAGACTCCTTCTTATTTATTTTCAAAAGAACATCCACGAATTCCGCCAAATCGTTAAGCCACAAAGTCGGTTGAACGCTATTTTTATCAAACAGTCTCTGCGAATCCAATTTACGCGCGCCCAAGAAAACGGTTTGAGTGCCAAAGGCCTGCCCCGCTTGAACATCCGTGAGGCCGTCTCCCACCATCCACGACTGGGAAGGAACGAATTGAGAATTCTCTTTAAAAGCCTGTTGTAAAAGTCCGGTTCCCGGCTTGCGACACAAACACCGGTCCTCGCTGCGATGAAAGCAAATATAGGATTTGAGGATCCGGCCGCCGTCAGCTTGAATGTCTTTTAACACGGCCGCGTGAACGAGATCTAAATTTTCTTTGGTGGTTTTCCCTTTGGCGGCGGAGGGCTGGTTCGACACAATGACCACTTCATATCCAGCCGCCGTGAGCCGGGCCAATGCTTGAGACGCGCCGGGTTCTATTCGAACTTGACCGGGATGCTGAGGGCTATCCATGGTCCCGTGCTCAGGGTCCACGAGCATTTGAGACAAAACGCCATCGCGGTCAAGTAAGATCAGACCTTTTTGAGTTGACGTAACGAAAACCCCGCTTTCTTGGCGTCGTTGTAAAACATTTTGACCGTATCGAGGGAGAATTCGGAAAGGTCTTTTCCATGCAGGTTCAATTTTTCTATCAAATCGTCCGTCGCCGTGATGATGTGGCAACCACAATCTTCTGCCTGATAAATATTTAAAACTTCGCGGGGGCTTGCCCAAAGAATCTTTGCGTTTGGATATGGATGAAAATCTTTCACCGCTTTGCGCATCAAGGGAATGGGATCCACACCGGTGTCGGCGATTCGCCCGGCAAAAATGGAGACAATGACATCATCTTGAGGATTAAGGACTGTGCGGAGTTCATCCAATTGAGATTGAGTGAGAATGGCCGTGATATTCAATTTCACGCCTTTTTTAAACAACCGCTGAATCAAAGGAAGCGAAGATTCCCCGGCCGTGTTGGTGACGGGAATTTTAACGTTCACGTTCTTTCCCCACGTCGAGATCTGAGCGGCCTGTTCTTCCATTTCTTCAAAATCGTCGGAAAACACTTCAAAGGAAATCGGCAGGTCTTTTATTTCGGATAAAACAGAAAGGGCGAATTTTTCGTAGTCGACAATTCCCGCTTTGGCCATCAAGGTGGGATTGGTCGTGAACCCTTTGACGAACCCTTGTTGATGTCGTTTTAAAATGACGTCGCGATTGGCTCCGTCGCCGAATACAGCTATTTTTAATTTGGGGAATGACATAAAAACTCCTTTAAATCGGATAGGCCTTGAGATGAACCGATTTCATAAAAACGTTCTTTCACTTCGTAACCAGCCAAGCGGCCTTCCTTACTCAAGCGATGAAGCAACCCAGCCAAATCGCTCACCTGCTCTGAAGAAATTTCTGTTTCTATCAAAGACCGGCGAAACGCCATGAGTCCATAATCGACATAAGTCATACTTGCTGGCTGCGGCTCGGCTTTTTTGTCGTACAACGTGACTTTTCGACCATCAAAACAAACATTGCTGCGGTCCCATCGATCCCTGTTGTTGAGCACCGTCATAAGCGCCGGCTCGGATTGAGCCAAAAAATGTTCATGAACCGCTTTTACATCAATGGGTAAAAAAGAATCGCCGTAGGTTACTAAAAAGTGGGGCAATAAAACCCCCTTATCGACGGCCAACCGGAGGGCTCCCCCCGTCCCTCGTAATTGAGTTCCTTCATCAATAAACTGCACTTTTAGCCCCCAACGGCCGCCATCCCCTACAAATTCCTTAATCATTTCCCCTAAATAGCCCAAACTAAGAACCACTTCAGACACCCCATGCTGGGATATCCACTGCAATTGGTGATGAAGGAATGGATGAGAATCAATGGGAATGAGTGCTTTTGGAATTTTCTCGGTAAAAGGGCGCATTCGGGTGCCCAATCCCCCCGCGAGAATCACACATTGCATGGGGATTTATAGACTCCGTGAATGATTTCCATCGCCCGAAGAGCGTCGAAACCGGTGGCAATATCGGTTTGTTGTCCATTAATTTCTTTTAAAAAGGCGTCAAATTCAGCCTGCCAAGACTCATCGACGCCAGGGAAAGAGGTTGTTTCGAAATCCGGCGGGCCCATTTCCGGCTTCATCCGGTAATATTTCAATTCCTCAACACCATAGCTTCGACCCAAACCTGAGATTTCCAATTTGCCCGTTTTCCCAAAAATCTCAAAGTCGAATAAATTCTTCCATTCAGTGCAGCTTGCGTGGAGAAAAGCCGAACGTGAATGATCGGGAGATTCCAGCAACAAAAATCCATTATCTTCCACCGACGCATTCCAGAAAAAAGATTTCGCCGCTCCCCACTTCAAATCAAACTCACCTCCCATCCAACGAGAAAGATCGATTAAATGAACACCCTGATCTAACAATTCTCCTCCGCCCGCAATGGCCGGATCAAATCGCCACTCCTTATCGTAACCAGTCCGGCCGCCATGACCGTATCGCGCCCGGATATACATGAGAGGCCCCACTTTCCCTTGATCGAGCATTTTCTTGGCTTGTTGGATGGCGGGATGAAAACGGTGGTTGAGTCCAACGCGGAGAATTTTATTGGCACGCTCTGCAGCGGAAATTTGACGTTCGATGTCGGAAGGGTTTCGTCCCGCAGGTTTCTCAACCAACACGTGCTTGCCGGCTTCCAGCGCGGCCACGGCGCAGTCGGCAATAGCGTTGTTCGTCGTAGCCACAATGACAATATCAACATCTTTGCGCCGGACCAAATTTTCCCATTGATCTTCAACGGAAGCGTGGTGCGTGAGGGCCAACGCTTGGGCTCGCGCCGCATCTTTATCCGCGACGGCTTTAAGTTGCGCGCCCTTTAAATGAGCCGCCCTTTTCGCGCCGATGAGTCCCGCTCCGATGATTCCGACACCGAGCATCGACTAATTTCTCACAATCACTTGGGAGCCTTCATGATCGAAATTGAACCGGACTTCTTCCAATCCTTCTTTGGCCATGGCTTGCCGTAACAAATTACGGTCTTTCGCGTAAAAAAGGAGAAACCCGCCGCCGCCCGCGCCGATTAATTTCCCCCCCAGCGCGCCATTGGCGACGCCGACGTCGTACCAGCGGTTGATTTCTTCGTTAGAGATAGAACCCGAGCGTTTCTTTTTTTGAAGCCAATGTTGATGCATCATCGCTCCAAACTCATGGGTCTTTCCGGCTTCCAATGCTTTTTTTATTTCATACCCCAACTCTTTCATGTAATGAAGGTTTTTAATCATCGAAGAATCGGCCTTTTCCGTGCGGACTTTTTGATCGAGCAAAACGGCACTCGCGCTGCGCGAAGTGCCGGTGAAAAACATGAGGAGATTGTCTTCCAAGTCGTGCAAAGTCGGCGCCGAAACACGCAAGGGAGAAACGGAAACTTTCCCGCTCTTATCAAACTCCATGCAGATAAGTCCGCCAAAAGCCGCGACATACTGGTCTTGTTTTCCAATGGGCTCTTTTAAAAGATCAAGTTCGATATGACAGGCTTCTTCCGCCAAGGTTTGCGTCATCACGTGCTCTCGCTTGTAGGCGTATAGGGCGCGCAAGAGCCCGACATTGAATGCTCCGGATGAACCCAAACCCGTGCCGGCAGGAATATCCGCCATGCTGACCATTTCCAAATAAGGTTCCATTTGATGAAGTTGAAAGGCTTCTTTAACAATGGGGTGTTGGATCTGATTGATCTCATCGACGGTTTCAAGATGAGAATATTTAATGATAAAGCCTTTTTTAAAAGTCTTGTGCAGGGTGATGTACACGTAGCGATTTATCGCGGCCGATATCACGAACCCCCCGTAAGGACCATAATAAGAAGGAAGATCCGTTCCCCCTCCTCCCAAGCTAATACGCAGCGGTGTGCGAGTAATAATCATCGGACTTTTTCTCCAAACATCCAGGAATTTTTAACGAGATATTGAACGGTTGTTTTCACGCTATCTCGAATGGAACGGGACGGCTTCCATCCCAGCGAGCGCATTTTGGCGCAATCGAGCCAAATGAACGGATTGTCTCCCACCCAGCCACGGTCCCCGCCCGAATATTCTCTTTGGGGTGACACGTTTAACTCTTTGCAAATAACGTCAATGGAATCATTTACTTCCACGTATTCATCGGTCCCCAAATTATAAATTTCGACCGGTTTCTTGACGGCCTCCATGGCTTGACGAAAAGCGCTGATGCAATCTCCCACATACAAATATGATTTTCGTTGTTTCCCATTTCCCAATACGGGCAGACGAGAAGGGTTTTCTTGAAGCTTCCGAACGAAATCATAAACGTGGCCGTGGGTATACCGTTCTCCCAAAATTGAAACGAACCGAAAAATGAGTCCTGTCATTCCATACCCTTCGGCGTAAGCGGAGATGAGTCCTTCACCGGCCATTTTTGACGCGCCGTAAAGCGATGTCTGAATTGGGAAAGGAGCGTCTTCGGGCGTCGGAATAACTGCGGCTTCACCATACACGCTGCCGGTCGAACTGAAGGCAATTAGTTTCACTGAGACGCGACGCATAGACTCCAAGACGTTCCACGTCACGATCAAATTCTGATCCAGGTCCCGGCGCGGATGCTTAAGTCCATCGCGAACATCGGCGTTGGCGGACAAATGGCAAACCCAATCGACATCGGGTGTGACCACATCATGAAGCGAATTGGGATCAATCAAATCGCGATCGAAAAGTTTAAAAGAGGGATTGGCTTGAGCTTCTTTAAGAAATTCTCGGCGACCTGTAGAAAAATTGTCAATTCCGACCACGGAATGACCTTCTGAAAGAAGGCGGTCCACCAAATGGCTTCCGATAAATCCAGCGGCGCCGGTCACAACGACTTTCATAATTATTTTCCTTTTTCCGAGGGCATAAACAAATCATTATCGATCCGCCGCAGTCGGTATCGATTCGAATCTTTTATCACCGCTTCCATTTCGCCTGCCAACACTTTTTGATCGAACCGTGCGCTCAAAAGCCTTCCCGAAATTCCTTTGGCTTTCGCAGAGAGTAAAAATTCAACCAAATCAGCCGCCAAGTCCGGTGACACACCGCCTGACTTCCGGCATTCCATGGCACCCGAAGCGTAAGACCCGATGCGGTCCTCTCCGGCGGAAATCGCTTGGTCGGTGATCCCACTGAGCACGGCTCCGGGAGCGATGGCATTGATGGAAATCCCCAGCGGTAAAAATTCTTCAGCCAAAGCCTCCGTCAAATGGACCAGCGCGGCTTTGGCGGCGCCGTAACTCGTGACATTGGCAAACGAACCTTTTCCTCCCACTCCCGCGCCGCTAAAAACAATGACGCGCGCATCGGTACCTTTCCGCGCCACAGCCTCTTTTGCAAATGCGTGAATTAATGCCGCTTGTGAAATAAAGTTCTCTTCGAACCCATTTCGCCATGAAGAAAAATCAACCTCCATAAATCGGCCCGGCGCGCCCAAATTTCCCGCCGCCGAAACCAAAGCGAATGGATTTTCCGCTTCTTTAAAAAAATCTTGGCAAACTTTTGAACAAGAAAGTGCGTCCTTCAAATC
>CAZJOE010000106.1:0-6652 GCA_964547555.1 uncultured Elusimicrobia bacterium
AGTAAGTGGCAAAGCTTTCATTGAGCCAGGCGTGCGACCAATGTTTGCAGGTTAAATAATCTCCGAACCATTGATGGGCCAATTCATGCGCGACCAATTCATCGCTGGTGTAATCAAGAGCGGCTCGCTCATCTAAAAGCGCGGAGTCGGTTTGGGTGGTGGAGGACGTGTTCTCCATTCCTCCATAAATGAAATCGGAAACGGCGACTTGCGCATACTTACTGTAAGGATAGGCGGTCCGGATATTCTTAGAGAAAAACTCCAACATCTTGGGGGTTTTTCCAAAAGCTCGGCGGGCTTCTTCTTCGCGGCCTTTTTCGCAGTAATAAAGAACCGGCACCGATCCCCATTTGTCTTTGATTTCCGAAAACCGTCCGATGGTCAATGTCACCAAATAAGTAGCGTGGGGAATTTTTTGAAACCAATGGAACGTGGCACCTTGATTGGAGATTTTCATCAACTGCCCGTTGGAGACGGCTGTAAATCCTTTCGGAACGGTGACAATTATTTCAGTGGAAGTCCGGTCGTGAGGAGCGTCATGGCAGGGAAACCAATAACGCGCGTATTCGTCTTCGCCTTGGGTCCAAACTTGGGTGGGTTTCTTCGGATAGGCCCGGTCCGGCTTAATGAAATAAAGGCCCAGCTTCGGTTTTGAAACACGGTAATCGATTTGGATTTGGACCCGTTCGCCATCGCGCGCCGGTTTTCCGGATTGAACGGTTAATTTTCCATCTTTATAAGTGAAAGGGATTTTCCGGCCGTTCCATTTTACGGCGCGCAATTTAAAATCAACGGCGTCAAAAGTCATTTCGGAGGCGGACGTAATAGCGCGCAGCGTCGTGGTGCAGCGTCCTTCCAAAGATTCTCGGGTCATGTCCACTTTGATTTCTAATTTGATGTGTTCGGTATCAAAGGTCCGGTCAGGAGCGTACGAAACGCTGGTTCCTTTCAGACTAAAACGCGCGTCCATCGCGCCCCCGCAGGTCAATTCTTGGTTCAATGTCTTCACGAGATCTCCTTTCCAATAAATGAGGATCCATAATAGCATGAGAACCTTGACGGGAACCGGACCTTGCGAAGGGAGACCGGGCCATTTAGACTAAGGACTATGAGGATTTATTCATGGTTGCCGACCCTTCTCTTGATGGCCAGCTTGACCCAAGCCGCCGAACAAAAATATCGTTTGAGCGACATCCCCACTCCAGAAGAAAAAGCCAGGATGGAAAAAAATGAGCGTGTCCAAGAAGAATCTGCAACAGGATCAGAGGCGGAAGTGGCCCATGAAATGGCCAATGAATTCTATCAACTGGGACTCAAGGCGCTCAACGAAGGGAATCTTGAGCAGGCGGAAGGGTATTTTGACAGGGCGCTTATTTTAAAACCAAATCACAAAGAAGCCAAAGACAGTATCGAGTACATTATGCAGACCTATGAACAACCGAAAGAAAAAACCGTCCTCCCAAAACCTTCAACGCCTGACCCCGAGCGCTCCGAGCCGCGTCCTAAAACGATCCCTGTTCTCAAAGAGAGGACCGAGGAAGACTTAAAAAAATCCGACCTTCTCTACCTTGAGGCTTTATCGGCCAATCAGACAGGGAACACCGAAGATGCTCTTAAACTCTGTAAACGCGCCCTGGTATTAAACCCCAATAATCTCCAAGCCAAGCGCATGCTACAGAGACTTGTACCTAAATCCACGCCTTAATTAAGATCATTCTCGCTTTCCCTCTTTCTTAATCTCTTCTACAGGCGATCTTAATCCCAGACAGTTACCTTCTTGTTAACGTGAAGGCTCAAAAAAACAACCTACGGCTTATCTGTTGCTAGTTGCACATGAAGGTTAGAAAAAGGCATTGAGGACTAGATTAATGCGAAAAATAGATTCTAAAAAAGGCTTTTCTCTCGTGGAACTCATGATGGCAGTCGCCATTCTCGGTTTTATTTGCGCCAGCGTCCTCGGTGCTTTTGGATCTATTACTAAAGCTGTTCTTAGCACCAAAACGAAATCTATGGCCAATTCCTTGGCTCAAGAACAATTGGAAGTGCTTAAAGCTCAACCTTATCGATTTATTGTTCCGACCTCAAACATCCAGTATTTAAATCAATTTTCTCCGCCCGTGGCCTTCGATAACGCCAAATACCCTCCGCAAGCTTTAACCCAAGGCGGGATCACCTATACCATCTATAGCTTGGTTCAATCCGTTGATGAACAAATTAACAATGGCCATGGCACCCTGGGAGTCTCCAACACTCAAACGGATACTGGAATGAAAGCCATTACCGTGAATGTTGTATGGGAACAAGGGGGAGAACTTAAAAAATATGAACTGAGATCCATTTATTCAGCCGTCAATGCCCCCGTGAAAAACGGGACCATAACAGGCCGCATCACCATCGCCCCTTCAGGAAATACGGGCATTATTGACGCTCAAATCCGCACAGTTGAGAACACCGCCTACTTGGTTTCAAGCGATGCCAATGGTGACTTCTCTCTGCCTGTTGCTCCGGGAAATTACACCGTTACCGTTAATTCTTATGGATATTTCCCACAAACAATACAAGTCGATATAGCTCCCAATGAAGTGAAAACTGAAAATTTTTCGCTGACCGAAATGGACCGAGGAACGCTCCAAGGCGATGTGTACTATAACGACCACCTCGTCATCAGCCAAGTTGTAGGAGATTATTTTGACCCAAATTCAGGCAATGCTTTCGAATGGATTGAAATCTACAATCCAACCAATGTTTCAATGGCCGTGGGAAATATCATTTCCTTCAAATATAAAAACAGTTCCACCAACAATATCATCGATATGCCGCCAGCCAATATCGCCTACGCAACTCAACAAATTGCACCGAAGTCGTTCTATCTTTTTGCGAGTGCCACTCAAGTTTCCTTTAACGGCACAAATATCGATGCGGATGCTGTATTGCCAGCCAATAGTATTCCAACGGGTTCAGATCCAGGAGGACTTCAATTAATTCAATTGGTGGGGGGAAATCCCGTCATCATCGATCGGGTGGGATGGAAAGGTCCCAGCAGCGATCCGGATTATGTTGAGGAAAATCCTGTCAGCAACCAACCTCTTGATGCAGATAAACAACTCTGCAGAAGAGCTAGTCCTGATGATACCAACTCAAACAACGCTCGAAATTTTGAAAACTTTGGGCCCGCTTATGATTCTGGTTCAAATTCTTTAAATTGGCGAAGATTGTCATCACCCATAGCTCCTCGCAATTCCAGCTCTCCCGTACTCCCTGTTGTGGCTGGTATTCCTGCCATAGACGCGTTTGTTATTTCCAATGATCGTCTTTCCAAAGCTTTTAAACCAGCGGTCCTCAACAACCCCAATTCTTCGCCGCGTGCGCGTTTTACTCTGTTAAATGTTTCCACTGGCACCTGGAGTGTCTATATTTCCAAGAACGGTTTCTTTGAACGGATCGATAACGTTATTATTCCAATCAATCCTCCGCCTCCAAACAATCCAATGAGCTTGCCGGGAGCAACAACGGTCCCTCCTTTGAATAACAATTTCACGACCCCCTTTATCGTTCTTGAACAACACGTTACTCAAGGCTTTTTTTCAGGGCGCGTCACAAACGCTGGAGGAAATCCCATTTCAACCATCACGAGGCCGAACCTTCGAATCGTGGCAGGAACGCTGGTTGGATTTACCGATGCCCTTGGAAATTATGTCATTCCTGCCGATCCCGGCACGTATACCGTCGTGGTCAATCCTCGCGAAGACAATCCTGAATGGAATCCCGATTACGTCACGGCAACCACCAATGTTACTGTGACCTTGGGTCAAATGACCGCGAATGTAAATGTCACCTTGCTTGAGGGAGGTGTTGTGAATGGCAAGGTTACAAGTGATGGAAGCAATCCCTTGGATGGTATTGTCATGGAAGCGCGAGATGGCGGAGGAACATTACGCGGGCAGGCAATTACGGACACCAGTGGAAATTTTCAAATAGTCCTTCCTGTTGATTCCTATACCGTCGCGCCCGTTCTAAATCAAAACCAAACTTACCGCACAAGTTTTTCCTTTCCTTTAGATCTAACTTCTGGGTCTACCGTTAATCTGGGTGTTTATACGATCAAAAACTCCTTCGGAAAAATTTCCGGTCACATTTCGCTGAGCGGAGCTCCGGCCCAATCTGGAGTTATGATCATTGCAACCCAAAGAACATTTCAAAATGATTTGCCTCCTAATTTAAACAGCAGCAACGCTATCATCGGAGGACTGCCCATTTACACGACCATGGTTGATGAAAATGGTTTTTATTCCATGGATATCCAGGGAGATGCACAAATCCCCTATAATATTTATGCGTATAATACCCTCGACACGGCAGCTCTTATCAAAAAAAGAGTGGGACTCAATGTGGTCGGCGGACAAATTTCACAAAACATTGATTTCAACTGGTGAGGAAAACATGAAACGGAAAAAACAAGGCTTTACGCTGGTTGAACTTATGCTAGTGGTTGGCATTATCTCTACCCTTATTTTTGTCCCGACTCTCTTCATCCAAATGCAACGAGCCATCATGTCCAATAAAATCCGTATTGAACTAAATCGCGAAAATCAAACTGTGATGTCCACTGTGATTCGCCGCCTCCATCAAGGGAAATCGCTATCCATTCAAATTTCTCAATATGATAGCTATCAGCCTATTTTTTCAAAAGTGGAATTTGATGATATTGGCGGAGGCCACTTTTCATTTTATCAATCGGGGAACGATCTAATAATGACCACTCCTCAAGGGAATTCTGTTCTAAGTAAAAATTTGAAATCCATCTCGTTTGGATTTGCCAGGTCGTTTGAGATGGAAAATATGAATATTTCTTTGCTCCTCGAAAAACCAACTTACGAAGGACAAACATACAAAACCAATCTGGTGACTGAAAACGTGAGGATTCTCAATTGAAGAGAAACCAAAGAGGATCCGCCCTCGTTATGGTCATCCTCATCGTTGTGGTGGCGGGGATTCTAATTCCTCCCATAATCCATTGGATTGAGCAATCTTCAAAGCAAACGGTTCGTCAACAAAAGTCGACCCGGGCCTATAGTCTTGCCGAGGCGGGAATTGAGCGCGGTGTGTGGAAACTTAAAAGCTCAGTCACAGCCATGGGTAATGCGATCAGCGGAACAATTATTACCGATTACGACTTTGACACTACTTTTTCTGATATTTCCGGAGGATTTTATCGAATCAAATTTGTGCCCGGCCCAAACGCCAGGGAAGTAACGATTCTGGCCGAGGGAAAAGACGCTTCTTCACAAGAAACGCGCGCCATTAAAGCGATATACAGAAACCAAACTTTCCCAGGCGCTTTGATATCCGAAGGGGATGTCATTATGGACAACGCATTTCAAGTTCAATGGGGCCCGATTTTGTCTCATAGAAATATTCTGATAAACGGATCCGTATCAAAAACGCTTTACTATCCTAGAAAACTGGCCAAAGGGTATGTTCAATCCAGCGATGCCAATTATCCCCGTGATGTGAACGGAACATTGACTCCCAACACGGATGGACAAGAATGGTGGTCCGATTACGAAGTCCCAGACATTCCAGTCCTTGATTTTGCGGCCTTCCGAGCTGCCGCCGCTGCGACCAATACTTTGAATGTTTATGGCTGCAGTGCGAGAACTCCAGACGCCGGACATGCCTCCAAAGCTTCTTACAGCACAATTGCCATTGCCACCAACAATCCTGACGATCCGACCAACCGTGTAGAGGTTGCTCCATGGTGGACTACGAACTGCACGTCTTTTTTAAATACAAATCATGCTCACCATTTTCAAGATTCTATTCATCATCCAGCCCACTTAAACAATTGTATTTGGTACTGGGATGGGGATGTCGAATTTACATACAACGGCAATGATACTTACGGAAATGGAATAGAAGGACATGTGATTGTTAAGGGAAATATGACGAACAGCGCCGGTGACAACTACAGCTATGTGGCTGTTGTTCCCACAAACGCTTGGCAAGAGTATCAGAAAACTAATCTTGATACCTCCGCCGGAAATGGGGGCAGCGAATGCGCGGATGAATATCCGGGAGACGATGGGCTTAAGAGAAGCCTAAACACGTATTGTATCGGTCTTCCTGGCGGAAGTTGTCCTACACCCTGCAATCCTCGATGGATAAATGGCCCTGGCCCTCAAATGAGCGACGTGGGTTTCCACGGATTGGTCTATGTCGAAAAAAATCTAACTTTGTACGACACTTCAGATTTTGCGGGAGTTGTTTGGGTCAAAGGGAATGTGGATTCAAGCAATTTAAACAGCAACGAATCATGCCTGATTTATTATGACGAAACACTCAATTTGCCCACTTTAAATGTGGTTTTAGTAAAGGTTTTATGGGACGAGGTCCCACCCTCCATCGCGACCTGGAATTAAATTCCCCTAGAAATGCCCTATTTGAGGCTTGCGCGAGCAAGTAACTTCCGTTACATTTTCTGACGACCAATAACGTTTGCATCTTTGTTGCTATGCCTTAAGTGGAAGCCAAATCGTTGGTTCGTAAAACTCAAAGGGTAAAGAAAATGATTTTTTTAAACAGACGGATTTTACGGCTCGTTTTCATAACATTCCCCTTATTTCTTATTTCTTCTTCCAGTTATGCCACCTTT
>CAZJOE010000107.1:0-6595 GCA_964547555.1 uncultured Elusimicrobia bacterium
CACTGAAAGAGGATTGGGGCATTCCCGACCCCAAAAATCTGCCGTTAGATGAGTTCAGAAAGATTCGCGATCAAATCGAAAATAAAGTGAAGGAGTTAATTCACGACGTTCAGGACAGGATCTGACCCCTATCCCCTCAAATAGATTTGATCAACATTTCTGCGGTAATGAAGGCCAGGATTCCAAGGAACACGCTTCCTCCAAGATTCGCCCCAGCCTGAAACCATTCCCCTGCTTTAATGAGATTCATACTTTCAAGAATAAAAGTGGAGAAAGTGGTGAACGCTCCACAGAATCCGGTCATAAGAAAAATGCGACCCTGCGCCCCCAGCGCCAATTTGTTTTCAGCTAAGGCGTTTAGCAACCCAATTAAAAAGCATCCTGAAAAATTAACGACGAGCGTCCCATAAGGAAAAGAGAATCCTGTTAATCGGTGTACGCCGCCAGTTAGCGCGTACCGAGCGTATCCACCCACCAAACTCCCTACTCCAAGCAATATCCAATTCATAAACACCTCCTCAAAAATATCATTCATCGCCTATCTTTCTATGCCGTGATAATCGCAAAAGATAAGATGGCCGAGTGAAAAAAGTATTGATGTACAGTGGGCTGCTTATCGCCGGAATGGCTCTGTCTCAACTCCCGGCCATCGCAAGTTGGAGATGGTTCTTCGAAGCCGTTACCCTGATATGCCTCGCGTACATCATGATTGAAGTTGGCCTGGAATTTTCTATCGATAAAGGGAATCTCGGCCAATACGGAAAGGACTATCTTATCGCTGCGACGGCTGCTGGATTCCCGTGGATCTTCTGTTCGATCTATTTCATCGTAGTTTTTGGATTGGGACAGAAAGAATCGTGGCTACTGGGTCGCTTTGCTTCACCCACCTCGGCAGGAGTTCTATTCACAATGCTCGCCGCGGCCGGACTTGCCTCCACATCCGTCTATCAGAAAGCGCGGGTTCTTGCCATTTTCGATGATTTGGATACCGTGTTGTTCATGATCCCGCTTCAAATGTGGATCGTTGGTTTAAAGCCCGTCATATTTACGGTTGTCGTAATGATCGCGCTTTTGCTTTGGTTCGCGTATCGTTATCTGCATCAAATAAGAATCCCTATAAATTCTCGCGCGATGTTGATCTATGGATTTCTCCTGTGGGCGCTCTGCGCGGCTTTCTACAAAGTCACGGATGTGCATTTTGAAGTTTTGCTACCTGCTTTCTGTTTGGGGTGCGCCATTTATAACGCGGGGCATTCTGAGGGTTTGGCGGAACATGAAAAGACGGAAAATTGGTTCGATCTTGATCATGTGATCAAGGCGCTTTTCATGTTAATGGTTGGACTTTCTCTGCCGAGAATTAATTTGGAAGGAACGAGCGCGAATGTTCTCATTGGGCATGTCCTTTTGTTGACTATTTTGAGCAATATCGGGAAATGTTTTCCGTTGCTCTGTTACCGTAAATCGATGACCTTCAAGGAACGCCTGGCCTTGAGTGTCGCGATGTTCCCACGAGGAGAAGTGGGTGGAGGGGTTTTGGTCGTTTCCCTTTCCTATGGAGTTGGCGGAATGCCAGCCACTGCAGCCGCCCTCAGCCTCGCGCTCAATTTGCTGATGACCGGATTATTCATTGTCATCGTGAAGCGATTGGTAAACACCGAGAAAGGCGTTCGGATCGAGCAAACGATCACGAGTTGAAACCGTTTTATTCCGCATTTTCCTCGCTCAAGGCAGCTAGGGTCGCTTGTATATTTGGCTGAATGTTCTTTTCCCCGAAGGCCTTGATCTTGTTGGCTTGATCCAAGACGATATAAGGTTAGTGGTGGAGGCCGGAGAGGATGAATCGAATGCCACGGCCGAGACACTCCTTATGGATTTGTTCCAGCACGTGCAAACCACTGGCATCGATGTGGAGCACCTCTTCCATATCAAGCACGAGGGCTTTCGGAGCTTTTGCGATAACCCGATCTACCTCCATCAATTTATGAACCGCCGCGAAGAAAAAGGCCCCCCGGATTGAGAAGATTTCAACATTGGGTGGAATCCGAAGCTGGCGTGTGCTATCTGTTCCCTCTTCATTACCCAATTCTTTGCTAATGGCTTTGACCTGTGTCAGTTCCGCCATGTTCTTCATAAAGAGGAATGAGGCCATGACCATGCCCACTTCAACCGCCACAATCAGATCGACAAAGACAGTGAGAAAGAACGTGGTCAAAAGGACGATCTTGTCGCTGCCCGGGCCGGATAAAAGAAATCGGAACGAATGCCACTCCGACATATGGTAACTCACAACGACGAGAATGCCCGTGAGAGCGGCCAGGGGAATTCGAGCGGCCAAAGGGCCTGCGGTTATAAGAATGATAAGAAGAACAATGGCGTGAATCATTCCCGCAACGGGGGTTCGACCCCCATTTTTTACATTGGCGGCTGTACGGGCGATAGCCCCGGTCGCGGGAATTCCGCCAAAAAGAGGAGAAACGATATTCGCAATTCCTTGAGCCAGAAGTTCTTGATTGGACCGGTGGCGGCTTCTAATCATGCCATCCGCCACGACAGCGGAGAGGAGCGATTCAATCGCTCCCAGTGCCGCCAGAGTTAGAGCGCTTGGAAAAAGGATTTTTACCTGATCAATGGAAATATGGGGAAAGGCCGGTTTGGGAAGCCCGTGGGGAATGCCTCCGAATCGTGAGCCGATGGTTTCGATGGGAAGATGAAAAACTGTTGTAATCAACGTCGCCAGGATGAGCCCGGCAATGGGGCCTGGAAATTTTTGCCAGGATTTAGGCCAAAAGAAAATGGTCAATGTCGTTATAAGGCCAATGACGATCGCCGATGGATTAAGAGTGGAAAAGGCATGGGCATAGGCCTTCCATTTTTCGACGAAGTCCAGCGGCACGCTTTCCATCTGGAGCCCAAAAAAATCCTTTATTTGACTGCTGAAAATAACAACGGCGATTCCGGAGGTGAAACCGGTGATGACGGGGTAGGGAATAAATTTCACCAAGCGTCCCAGCCGTCCCAGTCCCATGGCCAAAAGAATGACGCCGGCCATCAACGTCGCCACCACCAGGCCGTCGTAACCGTGTGTGGCCACAATTCCTCCGACGATCACCACGAAAGCGCCGGTAGGCCCGCCAATCTGAACGCGACTTCCGCCGAGAGCCGAAATAAGAAAACCGGCGACGATTGCTGTATAAAGCCCTCGTTCCGGAGGAAGTCCGGATGCAATCGCAAACGCCATTCCAAGCGGTAAAGCCACCAACCCTACCACAACGCCGGCAATAAGATCTGCACGAAACTGCGTTAGAGTGTAATCCTGAAGAGTAATCGCCAACTTGGGAATAAAAGGCTCAAATTTCATCATACCGGGAGGGTCACCGTGAAAGTAGTGCCTTCTCCTTTTTGACTTTCTACCTGAATGCGGCCCCCATGAGCGTTCACAATCCATTGGACGATGGACAATCCCAATCCTGATCCACCTTGCTGGCGCGATCTTGACTTATCCACGCGATAAAATCGGTCGAAGATCTTTCCCTGTTCTTCTTTGGGAATGCCGATTCCGTTGTCACGGACAATGAGTTTCAATTCGCCGCCTGTCAATTCGGCCCCTAAATTCATTTCTCCATTGGGAATGCCGTACTTAATGGCGTTGTCAACCAGATTGAGCAAGAGTTGTTTAATTCTGTCGGGATCGAATTGAACCGTCCCTTGAGGAACAGGCCTTAAGACCTTCTTGATCTTTTTGTTATCGGGAAGCGATTCGACTTGAGAAAATACGTCCTCAAGGAAGCCTTTAAGCTCAACGTCATGGATATTGAGTTTGAGTCGTTCGGCATCAGTTTGAGCCAGCAACAATAGATCTTGCGTTAGGAGGCTTAAATGCTCAGCCTCCTCAAGAGCGCCTTGAATTGTTTCCTTGTATTCGTTGACCGGTCTGTCTTTTCGCAAAGCCACTTCCAAGTTCCCTCGCAAAGACGTCAAAGGAATGCGGAGTTCATGAGCGGCGTCTGCCGTAAAATGCTTAAGGCGATCAAAGGCGCGTTGTTCGGCCGCCAATGTTCGTGTTGAAAACAAGGTTCCAGCGATCGCGCTCAATATAAGCATGATGGGAATAATAATTAACATGAGCCCAAGGATTTTGTCCGCGATATCTTCCAATTGCTCTTGGGAACGGACGATATGAAGCGAATAGGGGCCGGATGAAGGAATGCGAACGGGTCGGCTAAAAAGGGCCATGCGTTTCTTATTAATCTTCATTTCTTTGAAAAGGGAGCCTTCCCGTACCGAGTTCAGGATTTTATTATCGATCACTACGCCTGACTTATCCCATCCATCCGATTGGACAACAACTTTCCCGGCTTGATCGAAAACTTGGAGTTCGATGCCAAATTCTTTGATCTCTTTTTCAAACTCATGTAAGGCCTTTAATTTAAGCTCCTCTTTGAAAAGTTCTGCGATGATACGTCCATCATGGACCATTTCCGAATGGAAATCTTTGTGAAGGTTTTTCGCTATGCGGAGGTAAAGCAGGGCGAATGACAAAATCAGAAGAAAACTGAAAAGACACGTGAAAAAGAGTGTTAGCCGTGAGCGCGTCGAAAACTTCAAGTTGTCTGCTCCTCAAAAACATAACCACGGTTGCGAATCGTCTGGATCATGTCATGTCCCGTCATTTTCTTGAGCTTGGTCCGCAGATAATTCACATAGACGTCGACAACGTTGGTTCCGCTTTGAAAATCATAGTCCCAAACTGACTCGGCGATAATCGTTCTCGATAAAACGTGCCCTTTGCGCCGCATAAAAAGATGAAGCAACGCGAATTCGCGACTGGTCAAATCAATTTTCTTATCCCTGTAGGTTGCTTTGTGGCTTACCAAATCGAGCTTGAGATCGCCCAGGGCCAAGGCCGGTTTGAGATCCTCGGATTTGCGGCGCGATAACGCTCGGATACGGGCCAAGAGTTCGCTAAATGCGAACGGTTTAGGCAGGTAGTCGTCTGCTCCCGCATCCAAACCTTCCACTTTGTTTTCAATTGTTCCTCGGGCGCTTAAAATGAGAATGGGAACCCGGCTGCCCTTCTCGCGAATTCTCCGGCAGACCTGGAGTCCATCGGTTTTGGGCAGCATCCGGTCAAGAATGAGCAAGTCCCATTCTTCTAGAGCGGCTTTTTCAAAACCCGATTCCCCGTCTTTTACCCAATGCGTGACGTATCCTTCCTCCTTAAGACCTTTCTCGAGAAATTGGGCGATTTTCTGATCGTCTTCGACAATAAGAATTTTCATCTATGCAATTATCATTGATTTCCCGCAGCGTTGGTGAACATTAGATGATTCTAATTTATACCTAAGAAAACCTTAATCTTTATCAGTTAATCTCTTCTTCATGAACATTGAAAACAAAATTGGAAAGGCCACCTGGTTTGACCTGCCTGTGACGGACATTGTGAACGGCAGATCGTTTTATGAAGGACTTTTCAAATGGCAATTTCTACTAATGAATGACTCCGCCGTGCCCAACTATTGGGTGATTCAGGCTGGTGATGAGCTCATCGGTGGAATTCGCAAGATCGACCGGGAAGGAGGGAACGATGGTGGACCAATTCTTTATTTTACTGTTGACAATTTGGACAACTACGCACGTCGCGTCAAAGAGCTGGGAGGTCAATTGGTGGGAGATAAAGTAGATCTCGGCAACGGTCGCGGACTTTATCAATGGTTTCGGGACCGGGAAGATAATTTGTTGGCGTTGTGGTCACCTGAAAACAATTCAAACAAGGAGAAGGCATGAGCCGGTGGAGCTTGGTTTTATTATTTTTGGCGACCGCTTCATTTTTAAGCGGCTGCGCAACCTTGGGAGTCCAACCGTGGGAACGAGATCTTTTGGCTGAGAACGCCATGCAAGTGGATCCGAACCCTATTCAATCCGGTTACGACGACCATATCTACTTTAGCATTGAGGGTTCGAGTGGCGGACGCACGTTTGGAGGAGGCGGCTGTGGGTGCAACTAAAAAAAATAATTTGAAGAAAGCTTTGTCGTCTGCCACGTGTGCTTTGTTGGGTGCGGTGCCCGCCGCTCATGCCGGGAAACTTGATTTGTGGGATCTCGACACCTCTGTCCTTTATTATTCGGAAGCCGACGGACGGGTTTCCGCTATTGAACCTGTCATTGAGTTGAAGCGTAAATTTCGGGAAGGGCGGGAGGCGAGTCTTAAATTCACGTTGGACGCGTTGACTGGGGCGACGCCCACGGGCGCCACCGCCACGAATGTTCCTCAGACGTTCACCCGTCCATCTGGCAGCGGTAGTTATACCGTCCAGCCAGGAGACATTCCACTAGATGATACGTTTCTTGATACCCGGGTTGCGGTAAACGGTTCTTGGAAGCAACCTTTGAACCGACTCACGATCCTCACATTAGGCGCCAATGCTTCTAAGGAATTCGACTTCTTTTCCATGGGAGGAAGCGCGCAGATTGCCAGAGACTTCAACCAAAAAAACACGACGATTATGGCGGGCCTATCAACAGAGTTCGATCAAGTGGATCCGGTCGGAGGCGTGCCGATTCCCTTTGCCGCGATGGTTCCATCAGGACAGACCC
>CAZJOE010000108.1:0-6595 GCA_964547555.1 uncultured Elusimicrobia bacterium
GCGGAAAATAAGAAAGCCCGCCTGGAAGGCATGGCCTTCAAAGCGGGCTTTACGTGGTAGGGAAAAATCAGGCGGGGACTGGGGCCGCTCTATAAAGAGGCGTCCATCCGCTCGTATCCTTGAAGAGCCGGACGCAACGAATAAAATTTTCATCTGTGCAGAAGAACCGGTGATATCGATCTTTGGGGACAGAAATATAGTCTCCGCTAAAAACTTCTACTCGCATCCATTTGTCATCGATGGACCGAATATCAAAAATTCCGGCCCCCGCTAGAACAAAGCGAACCTCATCGTCCGTATGGAGATGTTCTTTATCGAATTTGGCCAAGATCGCGGGAAGATTGGCGGTCTCAGGGGTCAGTTCAATGACATCTTGGGTGACGTAGCCATGCTTGGCTTTAATCGCATCCAATCCAGCTTGGTAATGATCGAGCGCTAAATGCTCATAATCGATGCCGTTGGATTTAAGTTCTGAGGCTGTGACGGCTGTTCCCTTATCAAGCCAATACGCTTTCATGCTGGACCCCCTCGATTCCCAATTGCTTCATTTTGATGGCGGCTTCAAAAAGATAGTCGTAACACTCGGCATGAGTTTTGGCTTGAATCCAATCTTTCCCCCACACGTAAACGCCATGGCCTCTGACCAAAACTGCTTTGGTGGTGGGATGCGCTTGCATGGCTTCCTTGAGTGAGTCCGCTAAATCGGCTTCATGCGCGGTGTTTTCAATAATGGGAACTTCTAAAACATCAAAGACGCCCATCCCCTCAATTCCTTTAATCATTTCAATGCCGGAGATGCGAAATTTATCCTCTGATATAAGGGTGGCCAGCATGGCGTTTTGAGAATGACTATGAATAACAGCACCGGCATTAAAAATTTTAAAGGCGTGCATAAAGAGAGGTTTACAGGCAGAGATCTGAAGATGGGGAGACGGTTGTTCCAGGCAAGTTCCCTCCAAATTCAAAACAAAAATATCAGAGGGAGAAATTTTTTCTTTTTGAACACCGGAAGGGGCCATGAAAATTTTATCACCAGAGCGAATTGAAACTCCGCCTCCAGTTCCTGTGGCCCAGCCGAGGGTGTAAAACGTTTTGCACAGGTCACAGATCAAATCTTTTGCTTGAGCGTCTGTTAAAAGGAGTTCCATGTTTGTTGGTCCGTGACCATTCTAATATAAATCATCAATAATTTTTCCGGCGGAAAATATCCGTTTTGAGGTTCGCCACCCGATCCAGAAAAAGTTTTCCATCCAAATGGTCAATTTCATGTTGGAGGGCCAGCGCTTCAAACCCTTCTGCTTGGATTATTTTTTCTTCCCCCTCTTCATTTTGAATGCGGACGGTTACTTTCTCATAGCGCCGGATATTTGCTAGGAGATCCGGCACGGAAAGGCATCCTTCGCGAGGGATCTGAATGCCTTGACCTAACAACAAAATAGGATTAACGATGGCATAGAACCCTCTTCCTTCATTTTTTTTCGGTTTGATATGAATGACGCTGACCCGTTTAGAGATGCCAATTTGAGGGGCCGCCAGCCCCACGCCGGGCGTGGAGTAAAGAGTGTCTTTTAAATCGGCGATTAAATTTTTGAGAGGGACGCCAAAATCAACGACATTTTCACAGGGTTGAGAGAGAGTCTGATCGGGGAATAAAACGATTTTTCGAACAGACATTACAGAGGAGCGGCGTTGACGGGTTGAAGGGAAATCCGAACGTCTAATTTTTTAGCTAGAGCGGAAAGGGTGGATTCCATTTTCTTAAAATGGGCGGCGCTGGCCAGTTCTCCTTCGATAAATAAAATGTAACCCGGTTTTCCCTTGGACGTGGTGCGATGCGTGGATAAGTCTGTGATATTGAATTTTTGTTGGGCCAAGGCGTGGGTCACATTAAAGACGAGACCCGGTTTATCGGTCCCGTGAACAGTTACAATGACCGCAGAATCTTTGGCCGGTTTAAAAGAAGCCAATTGCCGAGAAATTTTCTTCAATCCGACGGAAAGAGAAAATTTTGTCTTAAGTTTGGAAAAAAGGCGGGCCGAAATAGATTTATTGGAGGTAAAGATAAGAAGGATTCCGAATTCGGATCCTAACCGCATCATGGAGGAGTCTTCTAAATTGCATCCGTTTTCGTAAAGAGTTTTACTGACTTCGGAAACAATACCAGGACGGTCTGGCCCGATGGTCCAAAGCAAAAAATATTGGCTCATGGGCCCAACGATAACATAATTGCCGTCGGAAAACGGTTTTTATATGATCCGGCCACTACTATGATTTCAACTCAGAAAAAAACTTATAACGTCGGCGTTGTCGGAGCCACCGGAGCAGTGGGATTGGAAATGCTTCGTATGCTTGAAACCCGAAAGTTTCCCATAAAAAACCTTCGTCTCTTAGCAAGTGCGAGGTCTAAAGGGAAGAGCCTTCCTTTCAATGGAAAGCAAGTTAATGTAGAAATACTTGACGCTCAATCAATTTCAGGATTAGACATCGCTATTTTTTCAGCCGGATCTGCCATTTCCAAAGAATTCGCTCCCCTCTTTGCTAGGAATGGAACCTATGTTATTGATAATTCCAGCGCTTGGAGAATGGACCCTGAAATCCCCTTGGTCGTTCCAGAAGTTAATCCTCACGTCTTATCCAAAGATAAAAAAATAATTGCCAATCCTAATTGCTCAACCATCCAAATGGTCGTGGCGTTAAAACCCATCCATGATGCTGTTAAAGTTTTGACCATCCGCGTGGCCACCTATCAATCTGTTTCTGGCGCCGGATATAAAGGGATTAAAGATCTAGAAGATCAAACCAAGGCCTGGGCTGAAGGAAAAGCAATCCCCCCCTCGCAGAAAATTAACCATCAAATTGCTTTTAACGTTGTACCACAAATCGATGTTTTCTCAGATGATGGGTACACGAAAGAGGAGCTTAAGATGGTCAATGAGACCAGAAAAATTCTTGAACATCCTTCCGTTCGTCTCTCTGCTACTTGCGTGCGAGTGCCGGTGTTTAGATCGCATTCAGAGTCTGTATGGATTGAAACGGAGAAACACATCACGGTTGAGAAGGTTCAGGAGCTGCTCAGAAACGCTCCAGGTATTACGCTTCTGGACAACCCTGAGGAGTCATCTTATCCCATGCCGGTTCAAGCGGAAGGTCAGTCTATGACCTATGTGGGTCGTATTAGAAAAGACTTGGCTTGCGAGAACGGTATTGTCTTCTGGGTGGTCTCAGACAACCTCCTCAAAGGGGCTGCTTTAAATGCGGTTCAGATTGCTGAAGTATTGGTTGAAAAAGGCCTGGTTTAATTAACACTGTTCCACGTGGAACATGACACCTCTGATTACATGCTGAATTCAATATTTGCATCTAGTTTTAGACACAAATGTTAAATTAAACCGATTTAATTGAATATCATCCCTTCCCTATAGACTGAGCGAAATCCATTTGAAAAGAATGGATGAATATAGTATCTCTTATAAAATTTTCAACGAGGACATTTATGACATTACTTTCCAAGCGCGCCATTATTTCTGCCATGATCAGCGGGCTCCTTATTACAGGCCCCGTCTCTGCCGAAGTCGAAGTTGTTGGTAAAAGCATCGCCATCGTCAATGGGGATGCTATTTTTTTAGCGGAATTTGAAGATAACTGGGCCGCTCTCCTCGAACAAAAGAAAAAAATGGCGCCTGAAGAGAAAGTGACTCCGGAATGGGAAGCCAAAAACAAACAGCTTTTGCTCGACCAGATGATTGAAGAAAAAATTCTTCTTCAAGAAGCGAATAAACGGAAAGTCACCGTCCCCAAGCGGCAATTGGAAGAAGGAATCATGCAGGTTAAGAATCGATTTAAAAACATCGCCCCCGGCGCCAAGCCGACCAAAGAAGATATGGAAAGAGATTTAACGTCGCAGGAGAAAGTTGAATTCCTTAAAGAATTAAAGGTGCAAGATTTAAGCGAAAAAGAATTTGAAACGAAGATCGGTGATCAGCTGAAAGTCATGCGGTTGACCGAAATGGAAGTTCGAGAAAAAGTTTCTCCCCCTTTTGTTGAATCGAAAAGTCCCAATCCGGAAGACCCTCGCCAGCTGACGCCCTCCTATGATGAAGAAGCAAAAAAGCTCTATTCCGACCTGGAGAAAAAATTTCACCAATCGAATTTCAAGCCCAACCCGGAAAGCGATCTCGACCAAATGGTGGTTATTTTAAAAACCAAATTGGGGGAAACCTTAAAGGCTTCCCATATTCTGGTTAAGTCGCCACGAGCGGACAATTTCAAAGATCGAACCAAGGCGCTTGAGAAAGCCAAAATGGTCAAATCAAAATTAAGCCAGGGAGGGGATTTTGACGAATTGGCCGCCAAGTATTCGGATGGTCCCAGTGCGAAAAATGGCGGAGACCTGGGTTATTTTGGTCATGGCCAAATGGTCCCGGAATTTGAGACCGCTGCTTTTAAGCTTCCCGTGGGGGGGATTTCAGACGTCGTTGAAACCGAATTTGGATACCACATCATTCGGGTCGAAGAAAAGAAAGCGCCTAAAAAGCTGCGCTATGACGACATTAAAATGGATTTGGCCGGATACATCTATCAGAAAAACGGCCGGGAACGCTATGAGCAATACGTTCAAGATCTTCGTAAAAAAGCCGATGTTAAAATCCTCGTCGACCTCTCCAAAGTGGGAAACGGTTAAAAGTCAGGAAAATAAAGGTTGACTAGGTAAGGCTCCATAGTGATATAATCGCCGCTCTTATTTTTATGCCCTTCGGCAGTCCCTTGGGAATCAATAAATAAAAAACCATGAAAACAATACACGCCAATAAACAAACTATTAAAAGAACTTGGAAAGTCGTCGATGCCAAAGACAAAATCCTGGGTCGTTTGGCTTCGGAAATCGCTTACACCCTTTCGGGAAAAGGCAAAACCATTTATACCGCTCACTTTGATTGCGGCGATTTCGTGGTTGTTATTAACGCGAAACACGTGAAGTTGACCGGAAACAACAAGCTCGATCAGAAAATTGACTTCCGCCATTCCGGATATCCGGGCGGAGACACCATGACCCCCTATAGAGAATTTATGAAAAGCAAGCCTGACCGCGCCATTTCCTTGGCCGTATCAGGAATGCTTCCTAAAAACAAACTGAGAGCTCTCCGGATGAAACGCCTGAAAGTCTACAACGGCAGTGAACATCCTCACGGCGCAAACCTTCCCAAAGCCGCACCCGCTGAAGTCGCCGCGGTAGCCTCCTAAGGAATCCCACGATCATGTCTACCACTATTAACTTTCCAGTTTGGGCCACCGGCCGTCGCAAAACGAGCGTCGCTCGCGTTCGCGTCGTTCAAGGTTCCGGTCAACTTTTAATTAACGAGAAATCAGTTAACGATTATTTCAGCGGACACGTTCGCGCCAAATCCGAAGCCACTTCTCCTCTCTCAGTTGCACGCAGCACGGCTGGATTCGATTTTTATATCACCGTCTCAGGGGGGGGCATCAGCGGTCAAGCCGGAGCTGTGAAGCTCGGCATTTCTCGCGCTCTCATTGAGATTGATCCAACCCAAAAGGCCTCCTTCCGCAAGGGCGGCTTCCTTACCCGCGATCCCCGCATGGTGGAACGCAAAAAACCCGGCCAGCCCAAAGCGCGTCGGCGTTTTCAACATTCCAAACGATAAAACCCTTACCAGAGCTTTACTCTCTCTGGATCGAGCCTCGCATTTGCTCGAAGGGGAATCCTCTGTCCGAGCCCTGTCCGTCCTTAAAAAAATTAAGGTTTCAGTTCTGCCTCGGTTTTCCCAAGCGGAGTATTTTGAACGTTTGGGCCAGGCCTATTCACTCCAGGGGCAATTTTCACTCGCCATTCCCGCCTATAAAAAATCAATAGCGTTGGCTGTTCAAGCCCATGATTCATCCGGCCATTATTTTGTTCTTAAAAGACTCGCCGATGCCGAACGCCAAATAGAAGAGTTTCATTCCGCTCTGTCTCATTATTCGACGGTTGCTCGTCACTCTACGGGCGCTCTGCACTTGGATGCGCGCTGTGGGAGGGCCTTGTCTTTGAGGGGTCTTTGCCAGTTCAAGAAAGCAAGGACCGAGTTTCAAAAGCTCATTTCTCTTTATAAAAAATCCGGCGATCCCACCGGCTTCGCCTATGCCAATTGGGCCCTCGGCACAACGGAAAGATTCATGGGGCTTTTATCGCCTGCCGAAGATCATGTTCGAAAAGCTATTCGTGAATACGCACGTCGATCGGATGTGGGGGGATTGGCCTATGCTTTAAGCGCCTGGGGGGGACTATTAAGAATGAAAGGACGGCCTGCTGAATCCAGACGATCTTACCGACGGGCCAATAAGATTTTTAAGAAATTGGGAGACCGGTTCGGCTTGGCGTATTCATTCTGTGGCATTGGGAATTCGCACCGGATGAAAGGTGAATTTAGAAAAGCGTTGACCTTCTCGCGCCGCGCCGCGACTTTGTATGAAGGATTGAAGCTTCAAGGCCCACGGGCTTTTGTTCTATGGAGCATGGCCCAGGCCGAAATCGCTTTATCGCGAACGAGAGAGGCGCGAGCTCATTTATCTCAAGCTGAAAAACTTTTTAAAAAAGTTA
>CAZJOE010000109.1:0-6559 GCA_964547555.1 uncultured Elusimicrobia bacterium
GCTTCCATCAATTCGGCGTGGCGTTCTTGTTTGAGTTCGTCAGGCAATTGATCCTTTCTTACAGCGGCGGGCGTGTTTTCTTCCTGAGAATACGCGAACGCCCCCAAATAATTGAAGTGCCCTTCTTTCACAAAATTCAAAAGATTTAAATACTGTTGATCCGTCTCGCCTGGATATCCAACGATCATCGTGGTTCGCAAACTAAGCTTCGGAAGTTTCGTTTTGATGCGGCCCACCAATTCTTTTAATTCCTTTTCACCCAAATACCGTTTCATTTCTTTGAGCATCGCGTCATCAATATGTTGGAACGGCATATCCAAATAAGGGAATACTTCCGGCGACTCGGCGAAAACGTTTAGAAGATCCTCGGAGAAAGAAGTGGGGTGCATGTACATAAGGCGAATCCAACGAACCCCTTTCACTTGGCGGAGTTTTCTAAGAAGAGAAGGCAATCGCCTTTCTTTATAGATATCTCGTCCCCAGTCTCCCGTGTCTTGGCCGATGATCACAAATTCCTGAATCCCTTGATCCGCCAGCACCCGCGCCTCATTTAAAATTAATTCTTCCGACCGGCTTTGCAGGCTGCCTCTTAATTTGGGAATCACACAGAAAGAACAGGGATGGCTGCATCCTTCGGAAAGCCGCAACGTGGCCGTGGGACCTTTGCTTTCTAAAACACGAGGGGCGTCCGGATCAGTAAGTCCTCCTGGATTCGTTCGGTCTAAAAATCGAGGCCGTGGATTGGCGAGAAAATCGGCGACTTTCCCAAGCTGGCCGGTTCCTAGAAAAGCGTCCACTTCTGGAAGCTCTTCCATCATTTCTTTGCCGTGCTGCTGGACCATACAACCCGTGACTATTAATTTCTTTCCTTCAGTTTTATAACGAGCGGCGTCCAAAATGGTCTGGACCGATTCTTTTTTAGCGGCTTCAATAAAGGAACACGTATGCACCACGATGGCGTCAGCCTTCGCGGCATCCTTTTCAAGTTCGTAGCCTTTCTTTTTCAAAAGACCGGACAGGTTTTCGGTGTCGTTGTCATTCTTGGCGCAGCCAAGCGTGATGATGGATACTTTGGTCGTCATAAATGTGGGGGGTAACAGGGATGGGATTATACTGCTTTAACTGCCGAAAACTCCGAGGAAACTGGAAGAGGGCGGTCCATTACTTCTCTCTCGAGGGTGGGGTCCAAATGGGTCCAGTGGCGAATGTGGAGGCCGTAGATGAAGCCTTTGTCTTTGGGGGTTCTCCACACCACTTCGGCTAGAAAGAGAGAGTCCCGACCTCCATAAACAATCGATAGGAAAAGTAGAGATGAAATTGATGCCTCATAATCAGTTTTTAAACAAAGGCCATTCTTGGAAATATTAATGCTCTCTCCGCGCATGATTTCAGCGCCCCCGCTTCCTTCCGTGGCGACGATGGCCACCTCAAAATCTACGCTGATCCGCTGGTATTGACGCCGTTCATCGTTGTCCATAATGTCCATGTGATCAGGATAGGTCCAAATTGTGACAAAGCCGTGACAAACCGCCCACGTTCCGGCAACAGGGGTGTGACTATGGGCACGTGTGTGGTATGATGACGCACGTATGCAGGCAGCAATTCATTTTTTTCTCTTTCCGAGGATAAACTGATGTATGGAGTGATTTTGGCCGGCGGATTCGGAACACGTCTGCGGCCCCTTACCATCAATCTTCCCAAACCCATGGCTCCAGTGGCCAATGCACCTCTCATGGAGCATGTGGTCCGTCTCTGCGAGCGGCATGGTTTTGACGACCTTTTGTCCATGCTTCATTACTCGCCGGACGTCATCAAACGCCATTTCGAAAGCGGCAAAAATTGGAATGTCACCATGACGTATCTCCGTCCCGAGGTGGATTTGGGAACGGCCGGTTGTATTCGTTTTGCCGCCGACTCGATGGACCACCAACATTTGGCCCGCGAGCCTTTCATTATTATGTCGGGAGACGTCCTCACCGATTTTGATCTTTCCAAAGCGTGGGCCTATCACAAAGAAAAACAAGCGGCGGCCACTTTGGTTTTGACCCGGACGGTCAATCCTTTGGCCTACGGTATTGTTTTGATGGACGAAACAGGGCGCATCACGCGCTTTTTAGAAAAGCCCACCTGGGGGCAAGTTTTTTCGGACACGATCAACACCGGTATTTATATTTTGAACCCTGAAGTGTTGAAGTTGATCCCGCCCGACGAGCCTTTCGATTTCTCCAAAAACTTGTTCCCGAAAATGTTGGAGCTCGGCATGCCGCTCTACGGCCATGTGGCGACCGGATATTGGAGAGACATCGGCGACTTAACCGAATACCGCACGGCCCATATGGATATCCTCGAAGGCAAAATCAATGTGAAAAGCCCCGGCGGACCCTTCCCTGATTTTCCCAACGTGATCGTCGGAGAAAATTGTGAAATCGAACCCGGCGTTAATTTTCAAGGCAACGTCATCATTGGTCGCAATTGCCGCATCGCTCGCGGAGTGGACATCACTCAATCCGTGATTGGTTCGCATGTTCGTATCGCTTCGGGCGCCAGCATTCGCCGTTCGGTGGTGTGGGACCGAACCTTTATCGGAGCCGAAACAGATTTGCGCGAAGCCGTGATTGGCCGCGGTGTTCGCATCGGTCAACGCGCCCGCATCGAAGTGGGCGCGATTGTGGCCAATCGTTGTGAAATTGGAAATGACGCTTCCATTAAACCTTCCGTCAAAATGTGGCCGGAGAAAACTCTTGAAGACGGAGCGGTGCTTTCCAGTTCATTGGTATGGGGCGAACGCTGGAACAAGCAACTTTTCGGAAATGCCGGTATCACGGGTCTTTCCAATATCGAAGTAACGCCGGAGTTCGCCGCCAAATTGGGCGCGGCCTATGGCGCTTTCTTGGGGCAGGGTGCGTATGTCATCACGTCTCGCGACGCACATAAAGTAAGTCGTCTTTTAAAGCGCGCGATTATCTCAGGCCTGATGTCGAGCGGTGTTCGCGTCGGAGATTTGCGGATGGTTCCCGTGCCGGTGGTTCGTTATGAAATGGGCAAAGAAGGCGAGTCGGGCGGCGTCCACGTTCGTTTGTCGCCTTTCGATCCGCGCCAAGTTGATATCCGAATTTTCGACAAAGACGGAAACGATCTGCCCGTCAGCAAAGAAAAAGCCATCGAACAAATTTTCATGCGGGAAGATTTCAAACGCTCTTCTGTTCAAGACGTGGGAGAGTTGTCCGTTCCGCCTCGCGTGCAAGAATATTACCGGACCGGTTTCTTGAAAAACGTGAACACCCAGCTTTTCAAACATCGCCGGTTTAAAGTCGTCATCGATTATGCGCATTCGGCCGCGTCCCAAATATTGCCGGATCTTCTCGGAGAATTGGGCGTGGACAGCGTGGCCTTAAACGCGCACACCTCTTCCTCGCGCGTGACTCGCACGGAAGCGGAATTTAAACAATCGCTCCACGAACTTTCGACCATCGTTACCACGCTTCAAGCCGACGCCGGTTTCCTCATGGACAATGGGGCCGAAAAACTGTTCATGGTGGACGAGACCGGACGCGTCATTTCTTCACAGGAAGCGCTTCTTTTGGTCGGCCTTCTTTGCCTTCATGAAGGCAACCAAGAGGTCATCGCCTATCCCATTTTCGGAACTTCGCAGCTTGAACAAACGGCCGTTAAAAAAGGCAATGTGGTTTTGCGCACCCCGATTGATCCGCGTTACATTTTGGAACATGCGCGCAAACCCAATGTGGGTTTTGTCGGAGACGTCGACGGCGGATTCATATTCCCCAAATTTCAACCCGCTTTTGATGCCATGTACGCCGTGGCCCGCGTGCTCCAAATGTTGGTCGAACATGATACGTCGCTTGGAAAACTTTGGCAGCAAATTAAAACACCGGAGATCCACGTGATGCATCGCCGGGTCCCGTGCCCGTGGGGTCGCAAAGGCCAAGTGATGCGCCTGGCCCAAGTCGCCGATGAAAACCAAAAAATAGAATTGATCGATGGAGTTAAGATTCATTTGGCCGAAGGTTGGGTGATTGTGCTCCCGGATGGAAGCGAAGCCTTCTGTCATTTGTGGGCGGAAGCCAAATCGGAACGAATGGCCCGCCAATACTTAGATGAATTTACTCGCAAAGTGGAAGAGTGGCAGAAAGCCCCGGACGCCGCCGAAGAAAAATCAAAAAAGGGTGAACAAAACCCGTTGGAGAAAATGTGAAAATTGTGGCGGTGACCAATCAAAAAGGCGGCGTTGGAAAAACAACCACCGCGGTGAACCTGGCTTCATCGCTGGCCCTTTTTGGGGTTAAAACACTTTTGATTGATATGGACCCCCAAGCCAATGTGACGTCCGGTTTGGGCGTTCAGAAAGCCGACATGGAATCGAATGTTTATTCGGCGCTGATCGGGGACAAATCACTCAACGATATTATTCAGGCGACGGAACTTGTGAATTTATTTCTCGCACCTTCCGGCATCGATTTGGTCGGCGCTGAAATTGAATTGGCCGCGATTGATAACCGGGAATACCGTCTTAAGGAAGCTCTGGCCGCTGTGGAAAACAATTTCCAATTCGTGATTTTGGATTGTCCGCCTTCTTTGGGCCTGATCACTTTAAACGCTCTCAATGCCGCCCATTCCGTTTTGATTCCGCTTCAATGTGAATATTACGCGCTGGAAGGTTTAAGCCAGCTCATGAAGACCATCGAATTCGTGAAACAAAAATTTAACCCGGTCCTCGAATTGGAAGGCATTCTTTGCACGATGTTCGATGGGCGCTCGAACTTGTCGCGTCAAGTCAAAGACGAAGTTGAAAAACATTTTGGGCAAAAAGTTTACCGGACCGTAATTCCCCGGAACATCCGTTTGGCCGAAGCCCCTGGATTTGGAAAAGCGGGAGTTGTCTATGATCCGCAGTCGGTCGGCGCGCGGGCCTATAAAGTTTTAACCGAAGAATTTTTACAGAAAAACAACAGGGGAGCGGGTGAACCGAGCGAGTCCGTCTTTGTCCCCGCGGGGGTCAATTAACAATGGCACACAAAGCTTTGGGACGGGGCCTTAGCGCTCTTTTTTCAGAAACAAAATCTTCCACAAAAATTGAATCACCGGGGGTCGCGCCGGAAACGGCCGCGCCGGGCACCTTGGTCAAAGAACTTTCTGTCGAAAGCATCAAGCCCAACCGTCATCAACCGCGGACCGACTTTGATGAATTCGCACTTCAAGAATTGGCCCAATCTATTAAGTCCCATGGCCTGGCGCAGCCTTTGGTTGTGACCGAAACCGGCTCCGGTGAATATGAACTGGTCGTCGGTGAACGGCGCTTGCGGGCTTCCAAATTGGCGGGGCTGGCCACGGTGCCTTGTTTAATTAAGAAGATGACCAACCGGGAACGGTTTGAAGTGGCGCTTATTGAAAACATGCAACGGCAAGATTTAAACGCACTCGAAGAAGCGATTGCCATGGACGGCCTCATGCGAGAATTCGGTTTGACCCAGGAACAGATCTCGGAAGCTCTGGGAAAAAGCCGTTCGGCCGTCGCCAATCTTTTGCGAATTCTCAAACTTCACGAAGACGTCCAAGCAGCGCTTCGCGGCGGACGCATCACCGAAGGCCATGCAAAAATTTTGGCCGGTATTCCTGAACATTCTGAGCAACTGCGGCTTTTGGAAAAAATCTCCAAAGACAATTTAAGCGTTCGCCAACTGGAAGGTTTGGTTTCCAACTCCAAACCCAAAAAGAAATCCAAATCAGCCGAAAGTGCCGCCCAACTTCCCGAAGCCAAAAAATTCGAAGAAGATTTTCAGCGAATTTTGGCCCGCCGCGTCGAGATCAAAACCGACGGAAAAAAAGGAACCATCCAGTTCGCCTTCTACTCTCCAATGGATCTCGAGCTCCTCTGTAAAAAGCTCGGCCTTTTGGATGTGACCACAGGCGAACCCAAGGTTTAACTTGAAACAGCGAACGGCTTCTCTTTTCGAACCGCCCGTTCAGCGCGCTTTCCTCAAGAAACTTCTTACCTGGTATAAAAAGCTTGGCCGCCACGACATGCCATGGCGGAAAACCAAAGATCCTTACGCGATCGTGGTTTCCGAATACATGCTGCAACAGACAACCGTCGCCACCGTTCGTCCTTATTATGACCGCTTCTTAAAAAAATTCCCAACGCTTGAATCTTTGGCCACGGGCGATTTAAACGACGTTCTGGCGCTGTGGTCGGGTCTCGGGTATTACGCGCGCGCCCGTAATTTATGGGCCGCCATGAAGACGGTTCACACGACGTTTAAAGGGAAAATTCCTTCGGATCCCGAAAAACTTTTAAAACTTCCGGGGGTGGGTTCTTACACATCGGGGGCCATCGCCTCCTTGGCGTTCAATAAACCCGCCATCGTGTTGGACGGGAATATCATTCGCGTGATCATGCGCTTGTTGGCTCTCGAAGAAGATCCGCGTCTTAAAGCGGTTCAAGTTGTTTTGCGAAAATTGGTTTTCGATTTGGCCCAGATAACGTCCAAAAACAAAAAGCTGGTGAGGGTCACGGCGACAACAAACTGGTGCGATAGCGCCT
>CAZJOE010000110.1:0-6530 GCA_964547555.1 uncultured Elusimicrobia bacterium
AAAATGGAAGCCGGACGCCGACAAATGAGCCTTAAAAAACTTTTCGAGGAAATGGAAGAAGCCCTCCATCAGAAGCAGCAACTTTCTTGGGCTGAGGAAGAGATGTTCGCCAAAGGCGTCGCGCAAAAAGTGCGGACCGTTTTGGTTTCGGCGCAAGGCCAGCTTTTCCTGACGCTCGAACAGTTGGGATTGCTTGATCCCGAATCGAAAACGGAATCCTTTTGGAAGGCGCGCTTTAAAATTTTCACTCAAGGAGCCGAAGAGTTGGGGAAGAATTTTCGCGCCCTTCAAGCCCAATTGCAGGACGTGACGCATTCCCTTGATGATTATCTTCATCTCACGCATCGTCGAGAGCTGGGCAAGGAAAACGTGTCTCTTTCCGAACTCGTCAAAAAAGAAATGGCCGAACTTTACTTAGACCGGAGGCCGACCCTTTCGATTGAATTTATTCCCGATGATCCTTTGCCGGACGTTCTGGGAGACAAGGAAGTGCTGCAACAAGCGGTTCGAACTCTCATCTTGAATGCCGTGGAATCTCTTCCGAACGAGTCTGGTCGTGTGACCATCACCCTGCGCAATCGAAGCGATCAACACCGCGTTGAATTTACAATCCGGGACACAGGTCCAGGAATCCCCGAGCATTTGATTCCGCGCCTTTTCCAACCTTTTTTTACAACCAAGCCGGGACGGCAGGGGCTTTCTTTAAGCCGCGCCAAACGTTTCGTCGAGCTTCATGGGGGGACGCTGGAAATGGTTGAGACCTCGACTCGGGGGACCACTTTCCAGATGAACCTGCGCATCGACGGAGGCCGTTAATGGCCCGCATTCTTGTCGTGGGAAGTTCTCCCCGAGAAGCCCACCGTCTCACCAAGATATTTAGGTCCGTGAAAATGGCGGTGGAAGTCGCGCCTTCATTTGACGTGGCGATGGAGCGAATCATTCAAGAACCGCCCGTTCTGGTCATCGCGCAAAAACCGGACCGCATGGAGACGCTCCAAGGTCTCAAAGCCACCCTCCAAACCAATGCTCCCGCCACGCCTTTCATCGTGACGATTCCCGAAGCCAAAATGGATGTGGCCCTGTCGGTGATGCACATGGGCGCTTTTGATTGTGTGGCCAAACCCTACACCTCTTTGGATATGCTGATGGCGTCCAAGAGAGCCGGGCTTAAATCAGGCCGGATGTTGTTTGTCAGAAAACTAGAGCCTCCCAAACGCCAAACGGTCAAAATAATTTTAGCGTTGGCCCTTATTTTGGGTTTGTCCGTCGGCACCTCCAAACTTCGTCAAGGACCTCCGCCCGATATGATGTCGCTCGGATCGGCCAATCTTTCCGGTATTCAATGGGAGGACCGCGTGTTGTGGGTGGGAGATTGGTTTGAATCCACCGTGACCAAATATGAAGCGGGGAAAGGAATCCTGCCCAAATCGCGGACCCTTCAAACTAAAAATATTTACAAAATGCAGGATGGCCAGCCGATCTTGATCTGCAACACGCCGGATTTGATGGTCACGATCGCCGCGGATTTGAAGATTCGTATTCATCAAAGAAATGTCGGGCTCCCGACTTTTCAAACTTATGCTGTTCCGGGAGTAAATCCCAGTGGCCTCGCCTGGGATGGAAAAAATCTTTGGTCTTGTGACGCGCAAACAAATCTCCTCTATAAGCATGGGCAAGACCTGCGCGTGATCGATACCGTTAAATCAATTTTTCCCCAACCGTCGGGCCTCGCGTGGGACGGCACCGGTCTTTGGGTGATCGGAGATCAACCCCTCAAGGCCGCTAAATTAGAATGGAGAAAGGGCGGAGTTGTATGGCGAGGCCCGGCTTCACTCAATCAGTTACTGCCGGAAGGCGTTCTCCCCACGGGTTTTTCGATTGGATTTGGCCGCTTGTGGGCGGTATCAGGGGGAGATCCAAAAATTGTTTCGATGCCCCTTCCTGAACTGGCGGCCACCGCGACCGTCAAAAAATTGGAAACTCCTAAAGGAAAGAAATAATGGCCACGGACAGCCGTACATCGCCCCGCATTTCAACCACCATCCCCGTTGGATTTCGTTTTCCAAAAGGACCGGCCAAGGAAGGATGGGGCCGCATTATTAATTTGAACGCCTCCGGGCTTCTGCTGGAGACGAGATTTCCCCTTAAGGTGGCCGGGGTTCTTTACGCTACATTTTCCCTTAAAGATGGCGCAAAATTTGAAAATTTAAGGGCCCGGGTCAGCCGGGTTTCCTATGAGGAAGGGTATTACGTGGCGGGCATCAGTTTTGACGACGTGGTGGACCAGGAGACTCTTCGGGACGTCATCGCTTCTCTCGTTTATGAGGGCGGATTACCCTCCTCATAGAAACGGCTATAGAGTTAGAACCGTTTTTGTATTGGGGATGTGCCTCAAATCACTTCAATAAACACAAATATTAATTGAAATTCCCGTTTGAAGTCGCTAGCCTTAGACCATAATAAATATGGAAAACGATCACTCCTCATCAACCCCTCTTCTTGGACCCAGCCGGCCCAGCCGTTTTTTCGGGCGTTTCCTCATCAAGGAACGATTCCAATTTAAATTCGCTTTCACCGTTTTGTGTTTCCTTGGCATTGCGACCATGACCATTTGGTGGTTTGGAAATTACTCCGTCCAGCAACTCATTAAAAATGAGTCCATTAAAGACGCCATTGCCATTGAGCAATTAGAAAATGTGAACTCCCTCATTTTTAAAATCGCCATTATTTATATGGCCGCCGCGGTCTTTGTGTCGCTCATGTTTTCTCATCTGGTGGCCGGCCCCATTTATCGATTTGAAAAAACATTGGAAGAGATCCGCAACGGTAATTTAACGTTGTTCGTGAAGCTTCGCCCGCGGGACGAATTCAAAGAAACCGCCGAACTTTTTAATCAAGCCATTGCTTCCCTTCGCACCAAAGTTCAAAAAGACAGGGACGTTGTTACTGCTTTTTCCGATAAAATAAAAGTTGTCGCCGAACGCCTCAAATCCGACGGGCGCCAGAAAGAAGCGGCCGAACTGGAACAGCTTCTCGTCGAGCTTCGCAACACTCCTCCGCATATTAAGATCTAAAATTGTAACATCCCACCCATGTTAAGAAGAATGTGCCGGGCCAAAATACACCGGGCCACCATCACCGCCAGCCGCCTCGATTACGAAGGATCCATTGAAGTCGACGAAACCCTCATGAAAGCCGCAGGGATTCTCGAAAATGAAATGGTCTTGGTGGCCAATATCGCCAATGGAAACCGTTTTGAAACCTATGTTATTCGGGGAAGAGGGGATTCCGGCGCTATTGGATTAAACGGCGCGGCCGCGCATCTCGGAAAGCCCGGGGACAAGGTCATTATCATGTCGGTGGCCTGGGTCGAACACAAGGAAGCTGAGAAACTCAAACCCATTTTTGTAAAAGTAGACGACCAGAACCGCGTTTCCGCGATCCTAGCCGGAGTGGCTAAAAACTGACGATGGATGAAAAGTGGTGGACCAAACGCTGGGTCCAAAATACCGGATTAATTTTCTTGGGCATGTTGGGTGTCTACGCCTTGATTTACCGGGACGTCGTCTCTCGAGCCAAAGAATCCTACCTTCAGGGCGAAACGTATATGGAATGGAACGCCCGCCCCGAAAAAAAGACCGCCTTTTTTGAAGCCAAATTTGAAGAGGGGAAAAGCAAGCTTGATAAATTGTTGGCCGCCCGAAAAATTTCCGACGATGAACACAAAAGAAAATTAGAGTCGTTGGAATTCGATAAGAAATTCGCCCTCGAAGACTCCTCCCTTAAATACGCTTACCAGTGGTACAAAGACACCTACGAACTTTTTAGCCCGCCTGAATCCAAATGGGTCCGTCTGGCCCGCGAGAAAGCTCCGCAAGCTCTTGATCTTTGGAAAACAGAGCTGACTGATAAGAAAATTCCCTTCGAAGACACCATGTTTGAATAGCCTCGATGACACTGCGACGTTTTTTTTGTTGGTTCATCGGGTTGTGCCTTTTGCCTTTTCTGTGGGCGGTTTTGCGGGAGTTGGCGCTCATGGTCCCTCCGGTCTTGTCTCTAGGAGTCAAAGCGTGGTGGTTGTACGCGCTCGGGGCCGTCGTTTACTTCCTTGTTGAAAAAGTTTTTACAAAGCCCATGACGCTCTATGTCTATGGTCATGAACTGACCCACGCTTTTTCAGGCATGCTTTCGGGAGCAAAAATCCATTCCTTAAAAGCCAGTTCCAAAGGCGGTGAAGTGCGCATGTCCAAATCGAATTTGTTTGTCGCGCTATCGCCTTACATCATTCCACTCTACACTCTTTTGGTTGTTCTTCTTTTTGTCCTCATCCGTCTCTGGTGGAAAGATCCGCTGCTAACACGGTTTTTTCAATTCCTTGTAGGAGCGTCTTTGGCATTTCACCTTTCCATGACGATAACAGCCATCCACCGTAAACAACCGGACCTTAAAATGGCGGGGATCTTTCTCTCGACAGTCTTGATTACGACCGCCAACGCCTTAATCCTGGGGGTTTTTTGTGTTTCTCTATTTAAGAAAACTCCGACCTTAAAACAGTTTTCCACGCACCTCGGAAAAGAAACTTTCCGGGTATGGAAATCGGGAACGCTTTACGCGAGCAAAAAAATATCGGAAGCCTCGCTCGGATAAATGGACCCTTTAAGCCACGCGCTTATCGGCGGTCTGTCCGCTCAAACTGTGGGGGTCTCTAAGAAACGGTTTTGGTTGATGGTTCTCTTAAGCAACGTGCCTGATTTAGATGTTGTGGCGAGCCTGTTGGGTAGCGAGGCTTTTATTTTTCAGCATCGAGGCGTGACGCATTCCTTCGTCGGCCTTTTATTTCAATCGATTTTCTGGGCCACTCTGTTGGCACGATTTGATAAGGGTTCCTTTGTTCAAAGAGTGCTGCATTATTCGATTCCTTTGAGTCTTCATATTTTTTGCGACTATTTGACTTGTTTTGGAGTTCCGCTCTTTTCGCCTTTTTCCTTGAAAGAATATTCATTTGACCTTGTTGGGAGTGTGAATGTCGTTCCCACTCTGCTCACCCTGTTTGGGGTCGTGTGGATTTATCGGAAAAATAAAAAAGGCTGGCGACCCACGCGACTTGTGTGGGGTATGTGGGCCGGATTTCTGCTACTTTCCATGGCGGGAAAGGCGTATGCGGGTAAAATTCTAAAGGACTCTTTAGCGGTGGTCATGCCGGCGACGGTGGGGTCTTTTACTTGGCGCGCGGTCCAGGTGGATGAATTTCATCGTCGGTATTTGATTAGACCGGTGAATTTATTTAACGGTAAAATGGGCCCACCCAGTGAAGTGGCGATGCCGGACTTGGAGTTTCCGGTTCTGGCCAGCATGGCTTCTCCCAGCGTGAAGAGATTCTTGGCCGATTACCGTTGGCCGGTTGTTCAATTTTCCCGGGAGGGAGAAAACTGGCTGGTTGATTGGGGAACCCTTCTTTTTTCAACGCGAGGCCTGGTCAGAGGGAAAATACGAGTTGAGATTTCGCCCACGGGAGAAATACTTTCGGAAAAGAGGATCTTTTTATTCTGGGACCCCAAACCAATTTCATGAAACGATTTCATTTTTTTATTTTAATGCTGCTGGCCGCCCCTGTTTCCGCAGAGGTTAAACCCGGAGATTTTTATACGTCCGGTTCAACCACATCCAAACGAATTGCCTTAACTTTTGACGACGGACCCGGTCCTTACACCGAGAAATTTCTCGCCTTGTTGGATCAGTACCAAGTGAAAGCCACCTTTTTCGTACTGGGGGAATTGGTTCAATACAAACCCAAAACTGTTAAAGAAGTCGTAGCGAGAGGACATGAATTGGCCGACCACACCTATACTCATGTCAATTTTAAAAATCGCTATAAGGAAATATTGGCGGAAATGACTCAAAAAGGTTTGGGAGAAAAAGAAGCGGTGGCGGCAACGAAAGCCGAAGTGTTGGCGAGCATGAAAAAATCCAAGGCCCAAATTGAAAAATTCTCTGGAGTCAAAGCAGCGCTCTGCAGAATGCCTCATGGGGTGGATCGTCCGTGGATTAAGGAAGCCGCTCGGGAAAATGGTTATACCCTTATTAATTGGACTTATGGCGCCGATTGGAATACGGGTACCGCGGAAGAACTTTTACCGGGATATTTGAAGGCGATTAAACCCGGGGCGATTTTTCTTTTGCATGACGGTGGCCGGGGCCGGTCCAAATCCTTGGTAATAACCGAAGCTCTTATTAAATCCGCTCAGGAACAAGGTTATGAAATTGTTCCTGTGGGACAGCTTCTCTCTCCTCGTAAGTAGTCTTTTCTCCTTCTTTTATTCATTCCTCTAGTATTGCCTGATCCTCAGGTATTTTCGTTAAACCCCCTGGCCGTCTTGATGCATAAAGTAAGGCATGAAGAACCTAAAGAACAAAATAAACGCAGCGTGGGAAACAAGTCACATCGTAATTCCCTGCAATCGGGTCCACCCTCAACCAAGACAATCTGGAGACAAAATTATGATAAGCATCAAAAATGCATTGAGCCTCAT
>CAZJOE010000111.1:0-6468 GCA_964547555.1 uncultured Elusimicrobia bacterium
GAGTGTAAAAGGAATAAACCGTTCGGTCGACCCGTCTGATGCGCTGGAAGGGGGATTTGGTGGTTTTCCCAAAAGGCCGCTGCTAACTGCAGTAATACTGGGTTCCTTCGGTAAAAAGGAAAATCCATCGATAGATAATCCAAAAAACACAAGGCCGAATAAGGAGATTGTGAAGAATTTTGATCTTGTTTTGTTCACAATAAATAGTATCAGGCCTTTGGTTAAGGATTCATTAAGGTTCCGTTAAAATTTGGCCACGAACGTAAAGGTATAATACGAATATGCATGAGAACATTGTTATCCGGGGAGCCCGGACCCATAATCTGAAGAATCTAACCCTCTCCTTGCCCCGCAATAAGATGGTGGTGATCACCGGGCTTTCGGGGTCGGGGAAATCGTCGCTTGCTTTCGATACGATTTATGCGGAAGGACAGCGGCGGTACGTTGAATCTCTCTCGGCTTATGCCCGGCAGTTTTTGGACATGATGGATAAACCTGATGTCGACGTCATTGAAGGTCTCTCTCCCGCCATCGCCATCGAGCAAAGAGCGCCCAGTCACAACCCTCGTTCTACGGTCGGAACCGTTACAGAAGTTTACGACTATTTGCGGCTTTTATACGCCCGAACCGGCACGCCGCACTGTCCGGAATGTGGGAAAGTGATTAAACCCCAGTCGGCGCAACAAATCATTCAAGATATTTTGTCTTCTTTGCAGGGGGGGCAAGTTACCGTTTTGGCGCCGCTTATTCGCGGGAGAAAAGGGACGTATGTCGAACTTTTTAAACGCTACGCGCAAAACGGTTATGTCCGTGTTCGCGTCAATGGGAAAATTTTCCGGCTGGAAGAAAAAATAACGCTCGATCGTTTTAAGAAACACGACATCGAATTGGTGGTGGACCGATTGGACGTCGCCCCCGCCAACAAAGAAAGGCTTTCCGATTCCATCGAAACCGCGCTTCGAGAAGCGCGCGGGTTGGTCATGATCGATTCCTCGAAAAATGGAATCAAACTTTACAGCGAACAGCATTCCTGCCCGGATTGTGGAATTTCCCTCCCGGAAATCGAACCGCGCCTTTTCTCTTTCAACAGCCCCTACGGGGCGTGTCCGGGTTGTGATGGGTTGGGTTCTCAAGTGAAAGTGACCGAATCTTTGGTGATCACCGATCCAACCAAATCAATTGAAGAGGGCGCGCTCACCGCTTGGTCTGATCCCGTGACGACTCGCACGAATCGCTGGAAGAAAGGCTGGGCCAATTATTACGACGAGATTCTCGCCGACGCCGCCAAGAAAAACGGAATTCCCCTCGATGAGCCGTGGAACAAGCTTTCTAAAAACCATAAGAAAATTATTTTGACTGGCGACGGAGATTTTGAAGGCGTTATTAATAATTTGGAGCGCCGTTATAAAGAAACGGAATCCGAATTCGTCAAAGAAGAAATCCAAGAGAGATTTATGTCGAAACGGCAATGCCCGACTTGTAAAGGCGCGCGTTTAAAAAATGAAGCGCTCGCGGTTAAAGTGGGGGGATTGTCGATCGCGGAACTCTGCGCCAAGGACGTGAGAGAGGTGGAGGCGTTTTTTAAGAAATTGTCCCAAAACGACCGGGACAAAATGATCGCCCGCCAAATTCTCCAAGAAATTAATTCCCGTCTCGAATTTCTCATTCGGGTCGGCCTTGATTATGTGACGCTCGCCCGCGAAAGCGGAACCTTGGCCGGAGGCGAAGCGCAGCGGATTCATCTGGCCACGCAAATCGGCGCGGGGCTTGTGGGCGTGCTTTATGTTTTGGATGAGCCGACCATCGGTCTTCATCCTCGAGACAATCAGCGTTTGTTGTTGACCATGGCGAAACTGCGCGATGCCGGCAACACCCTGATCGTGGTTGAGCACGATGAAGAAACCATTCGCATGGCGGATTGGGTTGTGGATATCGGTCCGGGCGCTGGAATTCACGGCGGGGAAATTGTTGCTGAAGGCCCCCCTGAAAAAGTTTTAAGCAATCCCAATTCACTGACGGCCCGGTACATGAACGGCGACAAAAAAATCATGATTCCGGAGAAACGCCGTGAACCGAGTTCCTCCTGGCTCAAAATCTCCGGAGCTTCTCAATTTAATTTGAAGAACATCGACGTTGACTTCCCGCTGGGACTTTTTGTGGCGGTGACGGGCGTGTCTGGCTCGGGCAAGTCCACGTTGATTCATGAAATCCTCTATAAAGGATTGGCCAAAAAACTTCATCAAAGCAAAGACGAGCCCGGCGCACATAAATCCATCAAAGGAATGGAACACCTGGATAAAGTGATTGTGGTGGACCAAGATCCCATCGGCCGCACGCCGCGTTCCAATCCCGCAACGTACACGGGCGCGTATGGTCCCATCCGTGAAATTTTTTCCCAATTGCCCGAAGCGAAGCGGCGTGGATTTGGTCCGGGAAGATTTTCCTTCAATGTGAAAGGGGGGCGCTGCGAGAATTGCCAAGGCGATGGAACCTTAAAAATCTCCATGCAATTTTTGCCGGACGTCTATGTGAAATGCGACGTGTGCAAGGGCGCGCGCTTCAATGAAGACACTCTCGCGATCCGGTTCAAAGGCAAATCAATTGCGGACGTTTTGGAAATGACGATTGAGGAAGCCTCTGAATTTTTTAGCGCCATCCCGATGGTGAAAAAAGTTTTAAAGACGCTTGGCGACGTGGGCCTCGGCTACATGCGTTTGGGACAAGCGGCCACCACGCTTTCCGGCGGAGAAGCGCAGCGAGTGAAATTGGCAACGGAGTTATCACGGCGTGCGACGGGAAGAACTCTTTATATCTTGGACGAACCGACCACCGGCCTTCATTTCGCCGACATCGAAAAACTATTGGGCGTTTTGCAACGGCTGGTGGACGCCGGCAATACAGTGGTCGTCATTGAACACAATTTGGACGTCATCAAGACCGCAGATTGGCTGATCGATTTGGGCCCCGATGGAGGAGAACGCGGCGGGACCGTTGTCGCTACGGGAACACCAGAAGATATTTCAAACGCCCCGGCCTCTTTCACAGGTGTTTATTTAAAACCCCTACTCAAACCATCTGACATTTTGGCTATAATGGCCAAACGTTCTTAAAGACATATATAAATAAATAGGAGGACTCACGTGATCCGTCGTTATTCATCCCTTACAGTTTTGATTTTATTAGCTGGTTCATTTCTCATGACAGGCTGCCCGCCTAAGAAGAAAATGGCCATCGAAGATAAACCCGTTGAAGATGTTCAGGTTGATCCCGATGCCACCGACGCCGCTTTCAGTGATGTCCAGATCGGCCAAGATTGGGCCGAAATTCCAGCCTTGTCCGCCGTCAATTTTGATTATGACAGCACGACCCTGAACGACAGCAATCGTGCGATTCTCAAAACAAATGTCGCCATCTTGAAAAAGTTGCCTGCCTCTGTGACATTCCGCGTTGAAGGTCATTGCGATGATCGTGGGACGATTGAATATAACATCGCTCTGGGACAAAAGAGAGCCTCCGCCGTCAGCAGCTTCTATGGCACCTCCGGAATTTCAAGAAGCCGTCTTAAAACCATCTCCTATGGTGAAGAACGCCCGCTCTGCACCGACCAGAATGAATCTTGCTGGTCCCGCAATCGCCGCGGCGTCACCACGGTCCGCAACGACCAGCCGCTCACAGTCAAACCAGAAACGCTGAGATAATGAAATTGGTTAAGCCGTCATTCCCGCGTAGGCGGGAATCCAGAAACTGGTTGGAGACCTGGACCCCCGCCTTCGCGGGGGTGACGATGTTAATCTCCTCGGGTTGTGTGACCCGGGAAGACATCCGAGGGTTGCAAACCGACCTCTACGCCATCCAAAAAGGGATCGAGTCCAAAACGGACACGGTTCAAACCAATCAAGCTGATCTGGGCCAAGACATGCAGCGTTTGCGCGAAAGTCTTTCCGTGTTGAGCACCGAGCTTCAGGACAATCTTGCTCGCATGCGGGCGCTTTCGATTCGTTTGGACGATCTGGAAAGTTCTCTGAACGCCCGCATGGACGCGCAGATCGAACTTCTCTCTGGCTCCAAATTTGTGGAGAAACCTTTGCCCAGCACCGCATTTAATTTAGCGAACAGCGATTACACGCGGGGGAAAGATCAGGAAGCGCTCAAAGGGTTTGAATCTTACGTGAAACAATTTCCCAAAGGCGAACAAGTTCCGGAAGCGAAACTAAAAATGGCGGAAATTTTGGCTCGACAAAAGAAAGTTTCAGAAGCCATTCAAGCTTTGGACGAGTTGGTCAAAGATTATCCGAAATCATCCATGGCGCCCGCCGCCCTTTTGCGCAAAGCGAAAATTCTTGAAACCGCCGGAAAGAGCAGCCAAGCGCTCCAGGCCTATCAAGCCATCATCAAGACTTACCCGTCGAGCGCCGAAGCACGGGCCGCTCAGCAGAATTCCGCCGAAATCCAAAACAACAGGTAACTCCCATGCGAAAAACTCTTCTTGTTTCTATGGCCGCCGTGGCCATCGCCTCCGTGTTTGTGGGGGGGACTAAGTTTATTCAGGCCGCTCCGATCGATGTTCAGGTCGACCGTTTCGCTCAAAAGTTTAATCTCGGACTCTCCGCTTTTGTCGCGTCGGACGCGGACACCAGTCATCAAGAGGAATTTCAAGCCGCCCTCATCCGGGATTTAAAATTTTCCCGGATGTTCAATTTGGTTGAAAAAGGTCCTTTGGTCAAAGGCCGCGCGGACATTCAAGGCTGGTCCACGCTCGGGATCGACAACGTGCTCGCGGGAATTTTCAGGCGGCAATCCAATGGACGGATCGATGCCTCCGGCAAACTTTATGATGTGGGAAAATCACAAGAAGTTTTGAATGTTAAAACCCGTATGGTGACGAACGACGCGCGCAACGCCGCTCATGAAACGGCCAATGAAGTCGTTAAGTATTTTACAGGCCAAGCCGGGTTCTTTCTTTCCCGCATCGCTTATGTGAATGACGCTTCCGGCCGCAAAGAACTTTATCTGGCGGATTATGACGGACGCAATGCCAAACGTCTCACCAACGACAACTCCATTGTGATCCTGCCTCGGGTGTCGCCGGATGGACATAAAGTCATCTTCACCTCTTATCTCAAAGGAAATCCGGATCTCTACATTATCAATGCGGATGGAACAGGTCGCCGGAAGCTTTCTGCGAAAGCCGGATTGAACGTGTCTCCTTCCTGGGCGCCCAATAGCCAAGATTTGGCGGTCACGCTTTCTGTTGATGGGCCGCCGAATATTTTTCTTATCGACAACCAAGGAAACATCAAACGCAAGCTCACCGATGCTCAAGGAGCCGATACCGCACCCTGTTTCTCCCCGGATGGAAGCCAAATTGTTTTCACATCGGACCGGGCCGGAGCGCCGCATATCTACGTGATGAACATCGATGGCACGAATTTGCGCCGGCTCACGACCGTCGGTCATTGCGATTCCGCTTCTTGGTCGCCCGATGGACAAACCATCGTCTACGTTAAAAGCGAAGCGGGCAATCGGTTTGATATGTATTCCATTGAAGTTTTGACCGGCATCGAACGCCGGCTCACTTGGGGCCCAGGCGATAATGAGAACCCTTCTTGGTCTCCTGACGGCCGCTTTATCCTTTTTGTTTCAAACCGCCGCGGCAAGTCAGAACTCTACGTGATGGCCTCGGACGGCAGCGAACCCCAGCCCCTCTTTCCGATCAAAGGACAATCGTTTACTCCTCATTGGTCCAGGTAGGTTCCGTCATTAAATCCAAACGCGATCTCATTTCTTTCTCCGATCTTTCTCAAAAAGAAATTTTTGATCTCCTGCTGCTGGCCCGGAAACTTAAGAAAAACCGGACTTCAAAACCTCTGGCCGGTAAAACGGTCGGGCTTATTTTCCAAAAACCCTCCACGCGGACCACGGTTTCTTTTGCCGTCGGAGCGGTTCAGTTGGGCGCGCAGCCGCTCATTCTCAATGCAGACGTTCTTCAAATCAAAAGGGGAGAAACTCCGAAAGACACAGGACGGGTTTTATCCCGTTATTTGGATGCCATTGTCATGCGGGCCGCGAATCACTCCGACTTGCTCGAGTTGGCCAAATACGCGACCATCCCTGTGATCAATGGTCTCACCAATGAAGAACATCCTTGCCAGGTGTTGGCCGATCTTCTTACGATTATGGACCATCGCAAGATGAAACATCCCAAAGAGTTGAAAGGTTTTCGTTTGAGCTATTTGGGTGATGGAAATAATGTCGCTCAATCTTGGATGCTGGCCGCCGGGATTTTGGGAATCAATTTAAAGTTAGCTTGTCCCAAGGGTTATGAACCTAAAAAGGAATTTTTGCGGGGGGGGAAAATAGAAATCCTCGAAGATCCTGTCGCCGCAGTGACAGGGGCCGATGCTATTTATACGGACGTGTGGGCTTCTATGGGTCAAGAAGCTGAAATCCAAAAACGCCAAGTGGCCT
>CAZJOE010000112.1:0-6431 GCA_964547555.1 uncultured Elusimicrobia bacterium
AGTTGGCCGATCGAGTCGTGGACGATGGATCCCGTCCAGAGAAAACGGTTTTTTAAATTTTTGAGATGGGTGTATTGACCGGACCGTTGAAAAAAATGTTTCCGCTTACATTCCCGAAGCGCCGACATTTGAGATTTGGACCAGGCGGCCTGTTCAGCGGCCAGCGTCATTTTTTACTGTCTCCGCTGTCCTTCCACAATCCGCGTTTTTCCCTTTGGGCTTCCCGTTCGGCCCGAATAAGGGCCGCCAATATTTTTTTGTCGTTGCTCAAAGGGTCCACCAGCGCGAGACCGTACCGCACCATTTCTTCGTTCACGAAAACTCCATCGGTATAAACATAAGCGATCCAATCGCCTTCCGTGTTTTTTTCCTGAAGAGCATAACGGAAAAAAACATCTTTTCCCTCTACAAATCGTTTATTCCCGGACAAGGATTCTTGAAAATGGTCATTGTCTTTATCCGGCGCATCGATCCCCAAATACCGGACCTTGGTGCCGTCCGTTAATTGGATCACATCGCCTTCCAGAATGCGACGCACTTTTCCAGAAAAGGGCCGCGCCTGAAGAACAAAGGGAGCCAGCGTGAAAAGGATAAAAAGGATTTTAAATTTTGAAAACATCTTGGACCAAAATCCCGCTTTCTTAACGGGCGCCGCCACGGACGCCGCGGGCTGACGAGGTGTTTGAACATCGGCTTTTTGTACGGCCGGTAACGTGAAATAAAATAATGTTCCATTGGGTTTTCCCGGAGGAGGACTTTGAAGGGAAAGCGCCCCTTTGTGAAGTTCCACCAGCGCTTTGCAAATACTCAAGCCCAAGCCGGTCCCTCGGATATCCAGTTTTTCTTGATTTTTAAGTTGGACAAAACGTTGAAAGATGCGCGCTTGATCTTCTGGTGAAATGCCTTTGCCGGTATCCTCAATTTCAATTTGGACCGACTGGCGGCCTTTATCGCGAACTTCTTTGGCCCGCAGCGTCACTTTGCCTCCGGAGGGAGTAAACTTAACGGCGTTGGATAAAAGATTGCTGACCACTTGCAAGATGCGGTCGCTATCCGCATAAACAGGCGGGATCGCCGGCCCCTCTTCAAACACAAGGATAATCCCCCGACTTTTAACCCACGCATCCAAGCTCGCCACCGAATCACCAAGAATCGGAGACAGTTCCATCACTTGAGGTTTGATTTGCATGGAGCCCGATTCAATTTGTGAAAAATCCAACAGGTCATCAATCAGACGCGACAGCCTTTCCACGTTGCGATTGGCCAAGGACAACATTTTATTTTGTTCCCCAGAGACCGGCCCGGCCGCCCCTTCAAGAATGGCGGCCACCGCCAATTTAAGAGCGTGAATCGGCGTTCGCAGATCGTGAGTCACATTCGCCATGAATTCGTTCTGAAGCCGAGTCAGCTCTTTGTGTTTGGTAACGTCGGATAACACCGATACCATTCCCACCACGCGGCCTGAAACGTCCTGGACCGAAGCCGAACTGGCGCGTAAGATTCTTTTTGTTTCCGCTTCCGCTTGCAGTTGAACTTCTTTGGTAACGGGCCTGTCGGTGGGAATGGCCAAATCTTTGGCCAAGGCCACCATCTGCTCCTGCCGAACCCCTTGCCACAGCGGTTTTCCCACGCATTCGCCTAATTTCACCCCGTAGATTTGTTCGGCGGAAGGATTCATCATTAAAACATTCCCCGCTTCATCAACGACCACCACGCCATCGGCGACATTGTTGATGACGTTTTCAGTCCGTTCTCGCTCATTGGTGAGCTTGGTTTTTTCAACCGCGTATTCAGCGGCGGCTTTTTTAATGGCTTCATCAAGTTGTTTTTTAACGAGATCCAAAGCCCGGCTTAATATTTGCCTTCGGTCTCCGGGATCGGGAATGGCGCGGTCCACCAATTTGGCCAACAAATCATTTAAATTGAGGGTGCTTAATTCTTGCAACAGGGCTTCGCCTTTCCCCAAGCCTTCGGCCCCCGCCCCGTCTCCCGCACCGTCGCCGCCCGTTCCCTCTCCGGCCTCGGTGACGATTTCGTTTTCACCGATTTTGGCGTACTTGGCCAAATTGGCTTTTATATGGGTGACGTTCTGGCTGGTTAAATAAGCGGAGAGTTCCATGCCGAGTTTCTTCTTATCTCCCTTGGAAGCCAAATTGAAGAAAGGAACCAGTTCTTCATGCGCGATTCCCACAGTAAAAGTCAAACTGTGCAGGCCGAAATTATTCATCAAAACAACAAACGGACGCAACGCGGACTCAGGCGCTCCGGTTTGGGGTTTTCCGTTAATAAGAAACTTTTTGTCGAGGATCGACAAAGTAATTTCAGGAACTTCAGATAACACGGAGATGAGAAGCCGGTGCGAATCCTGGACCGCGCCTTTGACCGACGGATGGTCCATCGTGTAAAGGCTCATTTGGGACAAAGTCCGCCCGGTGGTGATGAGAAATTCCGACAGGTTGCTCATGGGGCAAATATTACTTTATGTTCAACGCGCATGCTTCAATAGTTGTTGGGCCAGGGGATTGGCCGGCTCCAATTCGAGCGCTTTCTCAAAATCTTGAATTCCTTCCCTTCCTCCACGAATAAGCCCCCGGTTAACATACAACGATGCAAAGTTTGGATAGTGAGCGATGCTTTCATCCAGTAAGGCCAGAGCTTCCCCAGATCGATTGGTTTTCCACAACGTCAACGCCAATCCATTGACGGCGGCGGGATTGGGATTCATTTCCATGGATTGCCGCAGTAAAGGCTCTGCTTCTGAATAATTATTCTCCATATAATAAACCAGTCCCAGATTGCATCGAACGATGGAGGAACTGGGGAAACGAAGCGCCCATTGCAGCAATTTTTTATCTGTATTTCTTTTCTCAATGTTGGAATAAGCCAGGGCGGCCCAAAACGACAAAACAATCGTGAGCAAGGCCATCGCAGCCTTTTTCCCATTTTTATCTATTTGCGCCAAGCCTCGAAGGGCCCCCGCCAAGCCTAAAAAAATCCCGATGGCGCTTAAATAAGCCCAGTGGTCCAGCATCAATGAATTAGAAGCAAACAAAGGTATTTTCGTAAGGAATCCGATAAAAAACCATCCGAGGGCCAGGAGTAAAAGTTTGCTTTTTCTTAAATAAGCCAAGGCTGCAACACAGAGGATGAAAAGAGGGGCCGTCCCCATCCAAAACCGGTGAAAGGCCATTCTTCTATGAGAATGGAGGTCTGTTGGAAATAAAATGGTTCCCACATAATGAACCATGATGGTGGGAAATTCTTGAAAAAAAGAGAGCAGGATATTTTTAAGGGAGGCCAGATGAGTCGAGACAGCATTCATTCTCAAAATCAGGTAGGCGGCCAAGGGTATCGAAAAAATAATTATTTTCTTCCAGGGATGTTTTTTTATTCCATCCACCGTCCCTATTAAAATCAGCAACGCCGGGAAAACCACACCGCTTTCTTTGCTTAAGCAGGCCAAGAAATAAGTAACGCAAGCACCGGTCCAATACAGGAAGCTATTTTTTAAGGACAATAGAATGGAGAGGAAAATAAAAAAGACACTGAGTAATTCAGCCCTTCCCGCAATTATCAATAACTGCTCAACAATAATGGGGTGCACCACAAACATCAAAGAGGTCGGCAGCGCGAGCGGCTTTGTTAACTCCATGCGCCCTAAAATTAAAAATAGAAGGATCGCATTAAAAATATGGATCAATAAATTCGTGAGGTGAAAACCGAATGGATTGTTTCCCCAAACCGAGTAATCAAGCATGTTGGTAAGGGTTTGGACCGGCCTGTAGTAGGAATCGCCCTTTCCTTCAAACACGTCCGTTTGAAAAGCATGCTTGAGATTGGAAAAGGTCCAAGATTGGACATAAGAATTATGCTCAATCATTTCGTGGTCGTCCCACATAAACCCCACTCGCAAAGTGGGTGAAAATACAATGAATCCGACTAAAAAAATAAAAAACATTGAAAAGGCCTTTCCCTGTAATTTCATTATTTTCCTATGCAAAAGCGGCTAAAAATAGAATCGAGGATTCCCTCTCCGGCGTCTTCACCGGTAATAGAGCTGAGGTCGGTTAAAGCGGCCTGCAGGTCCACGCTGACGGATTCTTCTGATCGCTTCTTATTTAATGAATGAAGCGCTGCTTGGATTTTTCCTTTGGCACTTTCTAATTTTTGCACGTGACGCAAATTCGTGAGAAGAGGAACCTCTTCCTTTTCTTTGGCCGAAGAATCCCCCATCTTGAGAAGAGCGTTTTTAAGTTCAGATAATCCCTGCCCGGTCCGCGCTGAAACGGCGACCACCACGGGTGCTTTATTAAATGAATCACCCAAAATTCGCTGTTTTTTATCGCACTTATTGAGAACAACAACCGCTTTTTTATTGTCGGCTTCTTTTAACACCGCCCGATCTTCCGCCGTTAAATCTTCACTGGCATCGAAAACCAAAGCAACCACATCGGCAAGTTCCAGGGACCGTCGGGTTCGGTCTGTTCCCAATTTCTCAACTTCATCCTTCGCGCTTCGCAGGCCCGCCGTGTCCGTTAAAACAACCGCATGACTCTCCCACTCGAGACGCTCTTCAATCGTATCACGTGTGGTGCCCGGTACGTCCGTTACAATTGACCGGTCCTGCGCCAACAGCCCGTTAAACAAGGATGATTTTCCCACATTGGGCCGTCCCACAATGGCCACGCGGATTCCTTCGCGGATCAAGCGACCGCGAAGGCTGGTGGAAAGCAGATCTTCCATGTCCTCACGGATTTTCTCCAGTCCATCAATCAATTTATCGGATGAAAGGTTGGGAATCGCTTCCTCAACAAAATCCAAATTGGCTTCCATCTGTGCGAGCAAATCAATCAGAGACCGTCTTAAAGATTGTATTCGCTCCGATAAAACACCGCGCAATTGTTCGGCCGCTGCTTGACGGGCCAAAGTGGACCCTGCAGAAATTAAATCAGCCACCGCCTCGGCTTGGGCCAGATCCAATTTCCCATTCAGATAAGATCGTTCGGTAAATTCTCCCGGCCGCGCCAAACGGGCCCCGTTTTTCTCGCATAGATGGACGACTTCTTTTAAAACAACAGGGCTGCCGTGGCAGGATATTTCCACCACATCTTCACCGGTGTAAGAATGAGGCGTTCTAAAAAGGCCCAAGACAGCTTCGTCTATTTTGGTACCAGAGGAATGGATCCAGCCATGATGGAGGGTGTGAGAGGAAATTTTGGAGAAATCTTTGAGAGGATTAAAAATCGCGGAAGCGATGGAAAGCGCGGCGGGCCCGGAGAGGCGAACAACTCCCAGGCCTCCTTGCCCCAACGGCGTTGCTATGGCGACGATGGTGTCTTCGATTCTTTCTGCCACTGAAGCAACCGCTGCCCGGTGATGGTGCAGATGCTGTTAACCGTCCAATAAAGAACCAGTCCTGCGGGCATTTTAAAAAACATAAAAACAAAAATAAGGGGCATGATTTTCATCATGGTGGCCTGGCTTGGATCCGTCGGAACGGTGGTCAGTTTCTGCTGAAAATACATTCCGGCTCCCATCAAAATGGGCAGCACATAAAAAGAGTCCGGCGCCGCCAAATCTTTAATCCAAAAAATCCAAGGAGCGCCGCGAAGTTCATAGGCTCCGTTCAGTGCGGAATAAAATGCAAAAAATATGGGGATTTGTAACAACACAGGGAAACATCCTTCAAGACCCATGAATTTCATTCCGTTCTTTTTATAAAGGTTGAGTGTTTCGATCTGAAGGCGCTTCGGATCTGATTTAAATTGGGCTTGAAGTTGTTTTAATTGCGGCTGCAGTTCCCGCATGCGCAGAGAATGCGTGAGACTTTTTTTGGTCAACGGGAAAACGGCAATCTGTAAAAAAATCGTCACAATGATAATGGCCCATCCGTAATTGCCCGTCGCGCCTTTAAAGAACTCCAACGCGCGCAAAAGAGCCTTGGAAATAAATCCAAACATACCAAAACTGATGCTCTGGTCTAAATTGTGTCCCACCGTTTTTAAGGCTTCGTTATTTTTGGGCCCGACATACAAACCATAAGACAAAGATTTGACTTCACCGGGGGCCAAAGTGGCGTTGATTAAGATATTCAAAATGGGAGCGATGTTTCGATTGGCGAAAATAGAAACTTCTGAAATTTCGTTTCCCATCGGGAAAAAAGCGGCAATAAAATGATTGTTATCAACTCCCGCCCATTCGAAGGGGCCTTGGAAAGTTTGGTCGATCTCGCGTCCAAAAATAAATCCCGGTTTCCACGACATCAGTTTTCCCGTATAAGCAACGGCCCGCATTTCCGCGACGTGCGCGTCCACAGCTTGATCTTCTTTTTTCGCTTTTTCGCCGCCGATCACATGCTTATCCAATCCCTCTCCCCAGCTGAGAGAACTATTAACAGCAACGGGATTCTTGGAAATATTTTTAAACTCAAT